>WAKY01000093.1 GCA_015523135.1 Candidatus Aciduliprofundum sp. | reverse complement strand
CAGCGCTTGTTGTTATTTTCTCACCCTTATACGGATTCTATGGAGTTATAATCTCTGCAACTCTAATAACAATTGTGGATTCTATTGTTGCTTGGTGGACTGTTTGGAATTGGGACCTTCTTAAATATGTACCGTTGTTAAACACTTATGTTAAGAAGATAGAAGAGATTGGAAAGAAAAAATGGGAAAAGCATGCGGTGATAAGAAAATTTGCCTATGCAGGCCTAGCTGCCTTCGTTGCCATACCGTTTCAAGGCTCTGGGGGATTTACAGCAGCTCTAATTGGTAGGCTCTTGGCTATGAACGAATACAAAATCATTCTGTCCGTGGTAGTAGGCTCATTTATAGGAAGCTTTATAATTGGACTTTTAGCTTATTTCTCTCTATGGAGTTTCAAAGAGTGGGGATTATTTGCAATTGGAGGAATAGTTATATTTATCCTAGTTATTGTGGTTGTGTACCTTTGGTTTAGAGGTGAGAAAAATGAAAATAATGGTAACAGGCGGAGCAGGATTCATAGGTAGCCATATTGTTGATGCTTTGATGAATGAAGGCCACGAGATCTTAGTTTACGATAATCTCAGCTCTGGAAAAATTGAGTTTATAAAAGAGCATATTGGCAAGGAGAATTTCAAATTTGTGCAAGCAGACCTCCTTGATTTTGAAAAATTAAAGGAGGAGATGAAAGGTGTAGATCTTGTTTACCATGTGGCTGCGAATCCAGATGTGAGGTTGGGAGCAAGTGACACGCATGTGCATTTGGAGCAGAATGTTTTTGCCACATATAATGTCCTTGAATCTATGCGCTTGAATGATGTTAAAGATATAATCTTCACATCAACATCCACTGTTTATGGAGAAGCTGAGCAGATACCAACTCCTGAGAATTATGGGCCCTTGATACCAATTTCTCTCTACGGGGCCTCAAAACTTGGAGCCGAAGCATTCATTACTTCTTATGCTCATACATTCGGTATGAAAGCAGTCATATACAGATTTGCAAATATTGTTGGACCAAGGAGCACCCATGGTGTGATTTACGATTTTATAATGAAATTAAAAAAGAATTCTAAAGAGCTGGAAATTTTGGGGGATGGAACTCAAACAAAATCTTACTTATATGTAAAGGATTGTGTGGATGCCATAATATTTGGATATGAAAATCGCAAAAGCGATGTGGAGATATTCAATATTGGGAGCGAAGATTGGGTAAATGTGCGTAAAATAGCTGATATAGTTGTTGAAGAAATGGGATTGAAAGATGTAAAATATAAATTCACTGGAGGAAAGCGTGGATGGAAGGGAGATGTGCCAAAGATGCTTCTCTCAATAGATAAAATAAAATCTTACGGATGGAAACCAAAATACAATAGTGAAGAGAGTGTAAGACTTACTGTTAAGCACTTACTTAAGGAGTTAGGCTCTCTTCAGGTATAGGTGAGAGTATATCCCTTTCTATGATTTCAGGCTCCTGCCACTTTATGTGCAATTTTATTCTTAATTTATCTCTGTGATAACTCACTTCAAAATTCTCCACTTGAGAGCGATATAGTTTGTACCTCTTTCCATCTGGAGTTAACCTGGTACCATCCACTTTTATCAGTCCCATGCTTTCTAATTCCTTTATTTTCCTGTACGCGCTTGCAAGTGGTATATCAAATCTATAGGCAATCTCTCTTACGGATATCGGTTTGATTGCAGATGCTGCTAGTATTTTGAGATTGTACTCGTCCATCAATACCAGAGCTAATGCATGTTTGTCCACCATATGCATCCCCATGTTCGCATTTTGATAACCATTTAAAAAACTTTCGAGGCAAATTTCTAAGTGGATAATTATGAGAGATTAATTACTTCTGTGAATATTTTGTGATAATATTTTTTGAGAATAATCTCTGAAAAACAGGTATGATTTTGATTGATAAATTTTAATTTATAAAAATTTTTCCAAAAATTTAATAATAGGGATGTAGAATGATGAAGTATGAACATTGAAGCAAAGAGTATGGTGAGCGTGTTTATGGATAGGTACTCCTCGCAGATACTCCTTGGCACATCCATAAGGGCTAAGGGAATAAGAGAGTTGAGCAGGGAGTACAATATACCTGTTACAGTGTGCTACAGGCGTATTAAGAAACTTGTGGAAATGGGATTGCTCATGGAAGAAAAGGTTGGAAAGAGATTGAAGTACAGATCCAAAATAAATGATTTCAGTGCCGTTTTGGATTTTGAAGGAAATAGAATGAAGATAAATATGATTGCAGATGGAGAGAACTATGAGATCGAAACGCCAATTTTATAAGGTTAGATTACCGGCTTTAATTCTTCTCATTCTATTAGTTCTTCCTGCATTATTTGGGGGTGTATTTAGCTCATCACTGCATTTAAAAAATTTGAAGAGTGAGACTTTAATGAATAATATAGTATGGAGGCAAACTTCAAGGCTCACATGGCTTGGAAACTCCACGGAGCCACAGATTATGAGAAGTAATGATGGAAATTACAATATTGTTTGGCAAGATGATAGAAATGGGCAGTGGGATATATACTATTTGAGGGTAAGACCTGATGGTTTCAAGATCGTGAATGACACTAGAATTACATATTTTGGAGGTAATGATACTAATCCTGTGCTTGGGGTTATGGGAGATCATATTTATGTTGTATGGCAGAGATTTACTGGAGGGCATTGGGCAATTTATTTTTCAAGATTGCTCTATAGCAACAAGAATATCATGATTGAAATTCCAGCAATTCCCGTTAGGAAAATTAATTCGGATTGTATAAATCCAAAAATTGCTATAGATTCTAACGGTGATATTGACCTAGTATGGCAAGAACTAAATAACTCTCACTGGGAGATAGTGTATGATAAATTTGATTCTTATGGTTCTCCTATGTTCTCTCCAATTGTTATTTCTCAATCGTATATGGATTCAATGAGGCCATCAATTGTTGTTGATAAAAACGATGATATTCACGTATTCTGGATTGGATATTCAACTGTGCCTGGATATAGCGTATTTTATAGAAAATTAAGCCCCGAGGGAAAATTTTTAACAGAGATAAGGAGAATTTCCGTTGTATCTCCTAAAACAACTGTGGACTCTTATTATTACAACAACTCTCTATTTACCGTATTTTCTTGTTCAAGAGAGCGCCTTGCTTACGAGGTTATATTTACCCGATTAAGCTCTTCTGGATATACGGAGGTAGATGATACAAATCTTACAATTGCTGATAAAATAGACTCTATGAATCCACATCTTGCTGTGATTCATGATAGAATGTTTGTAGTTTGGAATGATAATCCTATGGGGATTATAAAATTCTCAATCTATGATTTGAATGGAAATAAAATAGGAGAGATTTTGAACATTAGTGCGTCTAATTCTTTCTTTCCAGCAATATCTGTTAATGATAAAACGATAGGGATTGTGTGGCAAAAGGAAGTAAATGGCAAATTTTACCTCTATTTTAGAAGTGCTGAATTTCCAGATTTGAAAGTTGAAGATATGATCTTGTACTCTCAAGGTTCTAATATAACCTTAAAGGCGAGTTTATACTCTTCTGTACCTCTTAATACTAGTTATGGAGTTTATTTAGATGGAAATTTAACTATGTTGAGAAATGTGTATATCAATAATGTTATAAATATTGAGGAAGTCCTCACTGCAACTCCAGGATGGCATAGAGTTAAGATTTTTTTAGATCCTTTTAATCATATAATAGAGACAAACGAAAGCAATAATGCAATGGAAAAAATGGTTTATGTAAAGCAGTATTCTTTCAATATAACCACAAATCCTCTTTATTACTTACCTGCCGGACGCTGGAGTAATATAAGTGTTTATGTGAGCAATACAGGAAACTGGGTGGATAATTACACTATGGAAATCCGTTATAATACTTCATTGTTCAAAGTTCAGCCAGCCATTAAAATTGTGAAATTAAATGAGAGTGAAAATAAAATTGTGAATTTTTCAATATATACTTATAAATCCGCGATTGTTGGAAATTATACATTAAATCTATCGGTTCGCTCAATGGCTACGGAGATTGTGAAAATGAAGAATATAACTTTGAGAGTTTTGCCATATGTTGATTTTAACGTTGAATATGCACCTTTGTACACAGCATTTCCAGGAAAGAAGATAAATATTGAGATGATAATTGAAAATACTGGAAATTGTAATGATACTTATATCCTCAATGTGCATCAATCTAAGAACTGGCCAATGTTGTATGATAGCAAATTGAATCTCAGTTACCATTCTTCAAAACCCATTGTTATAACCCTCTTGGTGCCAAACGGAACATATGGATTTACAAAGAACTATGTTAATATAACAATAAAATCTTCAAGGTTGAATATAACTAAAAGAGCATCGATTATGGTTATAGTTAAGCCTGTGCATAAAGCGTCTGTTTCCGTTCTCTCTCTAATTGAAAATGGAACATATTACTATACTGCAAAAATAAAAGTTGTAAACGAGGGTAATATGAGAGATCTTTTTACCATAACTTTGAATGGAAGTGCTGCTCAATTTTCCTACATTTCTAACGCATCTCTTATCTTAAATCCACAAGAAAGTTGTATAGTAACCCTGCATACATATCTTCCTCCTTACCTGCCTGCAGGCTCGTACAAGATAGATTTCAGCGTTAATTATGAAAATGAATCTTTGGCATCTGTGCCTATTCTTTTAACAGTCCAAGAAAATCATCAATTTATTGTGAATGTAAAAGTTGTATCGCAGGGAGATAAGATAAAATTGGTCGCTACAATAAGAAATGTTGGAAACACACCAGAATTGGTTATGATAATCCCAAAATTGAATGAAAAGATAAATGCAACTTGGCTTTTGTATTATAACAATAAGAATTTTACAAATGTTACAAGTGTTTATGTTAAGCAAAATCAAACGGTGAATGTAAATATAACTTTAGCTACAAACCTCACCAAAGGAATGCATAAAGCCACTATTATTTTCAAATCAGCTTCTCATATAACAAAGAATGTTACTGTGGAATTTAGAGTAGGAGAGAAGAGCATATGGGAAAAGATAGAGGATTTTATAATGAGCAATCTCACATATGTAATAATAGCAGTTGCAGTCATTGTTGGTGTTATTGTGTACTTCATAAAATTCAGAGAATGATCCTCATTTGATTTTCTTGCTTGAGAATTAAAAATTTTAATCATTTTTATAGAATTGTAACTAAATATTTTTAAACCCCTTGCCATATTTCATTTTGGAGCCCAAAGAAAAGGGCTCATGAATAAAAAGAGAGACCCGAGGTGATGAAAGATGAAGAAGGTATGGAATAAGAAAGAAAAAGGCGAAATGGGCGTCGGCACCCTAATAATCTTCATAGCAATGATTATAGTGGCTGCCGTCGCCGCAACTGTACTCATACAGACAGCGTACCAGCTGCAGCAGCAGGCAGAGGAGACGGGTAACATAGCCATTCAGGATGTTGCCACTGGTTTCAAGATAATACATATCGGAGGAGATGTTGACCTCAAAGCAAGCCCACCAAAGCTTACTGCCATTGAAATAAAGGTTGGTTTACTAGCTGGAAGCCCTGCCATAGATATTAAGAATGTGCTAATTGAACTAAGTGATGGAACAACGGATGCAACTTTGAATTATACAAGCGTTGATATTATTAAGAATGGTACTACATGGGGTAAAACTACCTTTACTGCACAGATCCTAAGGGATATGCCACCAGAGAACTGGAATACTCAGCAGGTAGTTACTCAGGGGGATATAGTAAAGCTTTTAATAAATGCAAGTGCAGTAGGATTGAACCTCACTCCACAGTCTCAGGTAACCTTGCAGATAATACCCAAGCATGGTGTGCCTACATATGCACAATTCATGGTGCCTGCAACTTTGACTACTAAGTACGTTGACCTCTACTGATCTCTTTGACTTTCTTTGTACTAGAGTACCAGCGCACCAGAAAACCTTTGAACCTTGGAGGTGATAAAAATGGCAGGGTTGTTTAAAAAGAAGAAAAAAGAGAATAAGGCAGCGAAAAAAGCAAAGAAGACAAAGAAGGCAGAGGAGCCAGAGATTCCAGAGATACCTGCAGAGGCAGTGCCTGAAATTTCAGAAGCAGGAATAAACGATGCCGAGATTGAGAAGGTCTTGGGTACAGCCCTAAAGGGCTTGGATATTGACGAGCTCACAACCAAGCTTGATGATATATCGAGGAAGATTGACGAGTTTCAAGCAAAAATCGAGCGTCATGATTCAATGATTGGCTCTTTGGAAAATGAAATCAGCGAGATCAGAAAGGTAAACGAGGAGATGCAGGATAACATAAAGAGGCTCCTTGACATTTACGAGGTAGTTTCACAGAAGATCAATCCATTCATAGAGATGAGTGAAAGAAGAGAAATGCCTATAACTCCAGATACTGTCATACCACCAGAAGAGCCAGGGATAATACCACCAGTGTTTGAAGAAAGCACAGAAATTCCAGAAGAGAAACCAAGAGAAGCACCTATGGAAAAACCCAAAGAGTATGTGCAAGAGAATCCCACTCCTGTGGAAGAAAGAAGGAAAGAACCAGAGCTACCGAAACCGACTGAAGGTCCAATACTTAAGCATATTAAGAAGGACTACTACACAATAGTGCTCCTAATGCGCTGGATAGAGTTCCTGTTTGAGAGAGTGAAAAGGGACAAAATCACATTGCTCTTGGACTACTATGTGGACATTGGCTGGATAAGTAAAGAAGTAAAATCAGAGATAATGGCGTATGCAAGAGGTGAGGTTCAAGATGTTACCAAGTACTTCCCTGAGGAAGAGATAGAGGCAGAAATAGAAACACCTGCTGGAACTATAAGGGCACCAAAGCCCAGAATATACAAGAAGGTTGAAGATTGGAGATTGAGTGCAGAGGACCATTTAAAATCATTGCTCTTCATAATGAAAATAGCAGGTATAGAGGTGAACAAAGACAAGCTGAATTCCTTAGAACAGGAAATCGAGAAATTCAAAAAATCCCTGTGGGAGTACCACGGGGTTTAAAT
>WAKY01000092.1 GCA_015523135.1 Candidatus Aciduliprofundum sp. | reverse complement strand
GCATAGTCATCAGGGTCGTTGTAGTCAGGAGCCCATCCTACAATTATCATGCTGTAATCTCCACGATCCATCTTATCTAGTAAGGTTGGCCAAGCAAGCTCCTGAACATTCACTGCTATACCTATCTGTGCAAGATTGCCCTTAACAATCTGAGCAATGTGAGCACGGACATCATTACCCTGGTTATAAATAAGAGTTAGCTGAATTGTATCCGGCAATCCATATTTCTGCCTTGCATCATTCATAAGCTGCTTAGCCTTGTTAACATCGTAAGGATACATAAACAAGCTATCATCATGGCCGGGCATGCCCTTTGGTATAGGACCCTGAAGCCTTATGGCATAACCCTTGTAAACATCGTTTATAATTGTGTTATAGTCAATAGCATAGGATATTGCCTGTCTCACTTCCTTATAGTACAGAGGATTGGTCTTGTTCTGATAGGTGGGTCTGCAGTTCATTTCAATCATATCCACATCAAATGTCAGTCCACCTTCATCAACCTTTACTCCTTCCTTGCCCTTTACATCGTTAAGATGGTTCACAGGTATGTATGCCATGTCTGCATCTCCCTTAAGAAGCTCCTGTTCCCTGGTTGCAACCTCAGGTATGTTCTTAATGATTACATACTTAACATGGTGACCATTCCAGCCACCCCAGTAGTTGGGATTCCATTCAAGTTTTATGTAAGCGTTGTGCTGCCACTCAACGAGCTTGTAAGGTCCAGTGCCAACCATATTCTGGCTCATCCATTCATTATCCTTGTTAGGTACAACACCACCATGTGCGTTTACTACAGCTGGATCAACGATAGAGGCAACTGTGAAGGCTATAGCTGGTAAGAAACCACCATACGCTTCTCTAAGTTTAAACTCTACAGTGTAATTATCAATAATTCTTACACTACTCTCACCATCAGGGCTATTCCACTTGCCACTCGTGGCATTATATGTATACATAAACTGGCTTAGGATCCAAGATACGCCTGTCTGTGGAGAGTCCATTATTAACACTCTGTCAAAGGAGAACTTAACTGCCTGGGCATTGAAAGGATCGCCATTGGAGAACTTAACATTCTGCCTTAGATGGAATGTCCAGTTCTTACCGGTGGAATCAACACTCCAGCTTGTTGCTAGAAGTGGATATATCGTCTTCGTATCGTTACCATGGTAAGTTACCAATGTTTCATAAACATTCTGAATAACCACACCAGATGCTGTATCATATGCCTCTGCTGGATCCAATGTCTGGGGATCCCCTATGGTATCCCAAGTAAAAGTATCCGGATTTTTCACTGGAGGTGTTTGTGGTTTGTTGCTGGGTGGTGCTGTCATCACGGCCCAAGCCGCTACAACTATAATTATTATCACCACCACAGCTATTATTCCATATAATACTCCTTTTTGCATTTTTATACCTCCCACGCTTAGTTGGGCGAAAAGATAATTGATAGCCAAATATATAAATTTTTTGTTAAAAGATAATTGTTTGAAAATAAAAGATTTTATAAGAATCCAAATCTATCTTGCAATTCAGTTGCAACTTGATTGAGAATCTCTTCAAAGCTTTCGCTTTCAACCTTAGTTACAGAGCCATCTGGTAGAGTTATTCTGGCATAGAATATATCTCCGTCTCTAACTATCTCAACATCTGCAAGCTTGCTCATATCATTCACCTCTTTAAGGGGAGGATTACGTTAAGAATATAAACTTTTCCTTAAAGAGCGCAAATTATTAATTTATTATGCCATGCGGGTAAAGGTGATAGAATGAAAGTATACCGCATAGCAGGACTCTACTCTCCCAAGGGAAAGAAGTGGTACAAGTTTAGCAAAGATGTTGTGGCTGATGACGAAAGTGCAGCGATAGAGAAAGTTTATTCGGTTATTGGAAGCAAGTACGGGATAAAGAGAAGGCTCGTAGATATAAAGGCAATACAAGAAATTAAGCCAGAAGAATCTGAGGACCCAATGGTAAGATACTTGATAAGTGGTGGAAATGAATGAGGAGGAGTTGGAAAAAGGGTTGGCTACGTTAGAAATACTCAAAGCTCAAATTTCAAATCTGCAAGCTCAGATTGATGCTTTGCAAAGATCCATTCAAGAGCATGCAAGTGCAAAGGAAACTATTGAGGGCTATATGAGAATGGAAAACGATGAAATCCTAGTGCCTATTGGTGCAGGAGTTATGATATCAGCGAAGGTTCAAGATAAAAAGGGATTGATAACAATAGGTAATGAGCTTTATACAGAGTTACCCTTAGAAAAAATCTTGGAGAAAATTGAGAAAAGGAGAAAAGACCTAGAAGACCTGCAGTTAAAATTAACCACAGATATTAAAAAATTACAAGAAAATTATGCAGTTTTGAGCGCAAAGGTAGAAGAAGATTATGCCAAGTATGTAGAGGAGAGAAAGAATGTTCAAGGCCCTTAAGGAGAAATTGGGATTTATAAAGAGAAAAGCGGAAAGCATGGACCAAGATTTTACAACAGGAGTAGGAAAGAAGCTTACAGAGGAGAAACTGGAAGATTTTCTATGGGATATTGAAGTAGCATTAATGGAAGCGGATGTTGCCGTTGATGTTATTGAAAAGATAAAAAATGATTTGAAAAAAGCTTTAGTTGGAAAAAAGGTAAAACTCAGGGCTGATGTTGGTAAAATTGTAGAAGATACACTGAAGAAATCTATAAAGGAAATATTGAGCAAAGATTTTGATTTTGATAAATTTATCAAGAATGCTCCAAGGCCAACAGTTATAATGTTCCTAGGAGTAAACGGTACTGGAAAAACTACTATTATTGCAAAATTGGCTAAATACCTAAAGGATAAGGGTTATTCAGTTGTCTTGGCTGCCGGAGATACTTTTAGGGCAGGAGCCATTGAGCAAATTTCCATTCATGGAGATAATTTAGGAGTTAAAGTTATAAAGCACCAAGCTGGGGGAGATCCTGCTGCGGTTTGCTATGATGCCATTGAGCATGCTAGGGCGAAGCACAAGGATTTTGTATTGATTGATACGGCAGGAAGGATGCAAACAAATCGTAATCTTATGGAGGAAATGAAGAAAATTAAGCGTGTTGCTAAACCTCACTTGACAATTTTTGTGGGTGATGCCCTTGCTGGTAACGATGCCATTGAGCAAGCAAGGGAGTTTGAAGAGGCAGTTGGAATAGATGCTGTCATTTTGACCAAAGTGGATGCAGATGCAAAAGGTGGTGCTGCGCTAAGCATTGCATACGAGTTAAACAAACCCATCATATTCCTTGGAAACGGGCAGAATTACGAAGACCTTATGAAATTTGATGTTGATTGGTTCCTAAATAGAATATTCAGTGATTAATATGCAAATTTTCGAGCTTATAGGCAAAACTCCTGTTGTAAAGGTTGAAGATTTATGGTTAAAGCTTGAATTTATGAACCCAACTGGAAGCCACAAAGACAGAATTGCATACTACATGCTTAAGGATGCAGAAAATAAGGGATTAAAGAAAGGAAGTTATGTTGTTGAATACACCTCAGGAAATACAGGGATATCTGTAACATGGGTTTCAAAATTAATGGGATATAAGCCCCTCATACTCATTCCTGAAAATATAGTGGAAGAAAAAAAGAATCTAATCAGGGCTATGGGGGGAGAGATAAGAATTGTGAGAGAGGAAGAAGATGGCCATACTTTGGCTGAAAAATTGGCAAAAGAATTAAAAGGCATCTATTTGCATCAAACTCAAAATATGGCAAATTTTAAAGCACACTACGAGACCACAGGTCCAGAACTATCTTCACAAGTGCAAGGCATTGATTGCTTTGTTATGGGTGCAGGTACAGGTGGCACAATATACGGTATTGGCAAGTATTTGAAGGAGAAAAATGAGAAAATGAAAGTAGTGCTTTTAATACCAAAGAGCTCTGAACTTCAAGAAGAGTTCTTTGGAAAGAAAGAGAAAGATATGGAATTGCTTGAGGGATTTTCTTATCACTCATATAGCAATTTACTCAAGAAAGCAATAGATGAAAATGTAATTGATGAAATAAAGGTAGTAAGCTCGGAGGAGGCTATTAAAGGCACAAAGATGCTAATCTCATCAGGTATATTAGGCGGATTTACTGCAGGAGCTAATTTCTACTATGCAAGAAAAATGAAGAAAAATTGCGGGAATGTAGTCACAATTGTGGCTGATTCCATTATGCGCTATCCATCTCGTATTGATCTTATTCAGCAGATTTAGGTAAGTATTTTTTTATGTATTTTCTGTCTATCTTCTTCAAATAGCTCCTTGGAAGTAATGCAAGGAGATTCCAAGCTATACTCAAGGTATCCTCTATACTTCTATCCTCATCTCTACCCTGCGTTATGAACTTATCCTCAAATGCATCAGCAAATTTCAGTAATATCCTATCCTCCTCACTTAAAGCTTCTTCTCCAACTACAGCTACTAGGTCTCTCAACCTTAAACCTTCTGCATAAGCAGCGTAGAGCTGATTGGCAACACCTGCATGGTCCTCTCTAGTTCTACCCTCACCGATTCCCTCCTTCATCAATCTGGACAAGGAGAGAAGAGGATTAATTGGAGGATAAATACCGCGGCGGTGCAATGCACGACTGAGCACAATTTGTCCTTCTGTAATGTATCCCGTTAAATCAGGAATTGGATGTGTCATATCATCATCAGGCATTGTTAGAATTGGAATTTGAGTGATGCTTCCCTTCTTTCCAATAATTCTCCCTGCCCTTTCGTATATGGTTGCAAGGTCCGTATACATATAACCGGGATAGCCTCTTCTACCAGGAACTTCCTCTCTTGCAGCGCTTATTTCTCTCAAAGCTTCACAGTAGTTGGTCATATCAGTTAGAATAACCAAGACATGCATATCTTTAGCGTATGCAAGATACTCTGCCACAGTCAAACCCATTCTTGGAATGACTATACGCTCTATGGCAGGGTCATTTGCAAGGTTTAAAAACAACACGGTTCTCTCTAAAGCACCTGTTCTTTCAAACTCTCTACGGAAGAAATTTGCCTCCTCTGCAGTTATACCCATAGCAACGAATACTACTGCAAATTTCTCTCCTTTGCCCCTTAGTTTTGCTTGTCTTGCAATCTGCGCTGCTATTTCATTGTGGGGCATACCAGAGCCGCTAAATATGGGCAATTTTTGACCACGAACGAGGGTATTCATGCCATCAATGGTGGATATGCCTGTCTGTATGAACTCTCTTGGATATTCTCTAGCAGATGGATTTATTGGATATCCATTTATATCTCGCATCTCCTCGGGAATTATATCAGGACCGCCATCTATGGGCCTGCCCGTGCCGTCAAAAACGCGACCAAGCATCTCCAATGACACACCTATTTTTAGGGTATCACCCAAAAATTTAACGGTGGTGGATTTTACATCAAGACCCCTAGTACCTTCAAAAACTTGAACAATTGCCATATTCTCCCTCGCTTCAAGTACCTGACCAAGGCGTTCTTTTCCATCTGGCCCGTGAATTTTAACTACCTCTCCATAAGCTACATCCTTAGTGTTTTCAACAATGAGCAAAGGACCTTTTATTTCTCTAATTGTTCTATACTCAACTTCCATTTACTTCACCTCTCTGAGAAGATTATCTATCTCCCTTTCCATCTTCTCTTCAATCTTTGCAAAATCTTCTTTGTAAGTCTCGTTGGATATTCTTCCCATATATGCAAGATCCTCTTTTACACTCAATTTTCTTATTTTATCCATCGGTACACCGCTCTCAACAGCCCTTGTAATCAATGAATGGAATTTAAGAATGAGCTTTAGCATTAGATATTGCTTGTATGCTGGACAGTAAGTATCCACATCATGAAATGCATTTTGCTGCAGGAAATCCTCACGAAGAGAGCGAGCCGTTTCAAGCAAAGCCTGCTCCTTTGCAGGCAATGCATCAGGACCCACTAACTGTACAATTTCCTGCAATTCTGCCTCTCTCTGCAATATACCCATAGCTTCCCTTCTAAGCTCGTACCAATCCTTGGCTACATTCTTGGACCACCATGTGCTCACAGAATTTAAGTAGAGAGAATAAGAGCGAAGCCAGTTTATTGAGGGAAAATGCCTCTTGTGAGCTAGATCAGCATCAAGTGCCCAGAAAACTTTCACAATACGCAAAGTATTTTGTGTAACTGGCTCGCTAAAATCACCACCTGGAGGAGAAACTGCACCTACCACGGTCACAGAGCCATATTTCTTTTCAGAGCCAGCGACTTCAACATAGCCAGCACGCTCGTAGAATTCAGCAAGTCGAGAGGCCAGATATGCTGGATAACCTTCCTCGCCGGGCATTTCCTCAAGCCTTCCTGATATTTCTCTAAGAGCCTCAGCCCAGCGAGATGTGGAATCTGCCATGAGGGCCACATGGTATCCCATATCCCTAAAGTACTCAGCTATCGTTATTCCCGTATAAATTGAAGCCTCTCTAGCTGCCACGGGCATATTTGAGGTATTTGCTATGAGCACTGTTCTATTCATCAACGGCTCTCCAGTGCGTGGATCTTTCAACTTGGGAAAATCCTCAAGAACCTCCGTCATTTCGTTTCCTCTCTCCCCACATCCAACATAAACTATCACATCAGCATCGCTCCATTTTGCAAGCTGATGCTGTGTGACCGTTTTACCTGTTCCAAAACCTCCTGGAATAGCTGCTGTACCTCCCTTGGCTATTGGAAAGAAAGTATCTAAAACTCTCTGTCCAGTTACAAGCAATTCCACAGGGTCTAATTTAGATTTAAATGGCCTTTGCCTTCTTACAGGCCAGCGTTGATACATCTTTATTTCCTCACCATTTATCTTGGCTATTGGTTCTTCTATTGTGTAATCTCCTTCATCTGCAATCCATTCAATTTTTCCCTCTTTTTCAGGAGGAACCATAATCCTATGCTCCACAATAAGTGTCTCTTGAACGGTACCTAAAATATCCCCTCCTCTTACATAATCGCCTAAATTCACTTTAGGTACAAAGTGCCATTTTTTATTTGGATCTAAAGGGGGAGCAGTTGCACCTCTCTTTATAAAATCCCCAGTTAATTCTTTAATTTGAGGTAAGGGCCTTTGAATACCATCGTAAATCTGTGAGATTATACCAGGACCGAGCATCACAGACAATGGTGCTCCTGTCCTTTCCACGGGCTCTCCTGGCCTTATACCCGAAGTTTCCTCATAGACCTGTATGGTTGCAGTATCACCATATAAACCTATAATTTCACCAATTAAACCTTCTTCGCCAACCTTAACCACTTCGTACATTTCGCTTCCTTTCATTCCGTCAGCAACGACCACTGGTCCTGCCACTCTAATTATTCTTCCCATATTTTTCACCTCTTCAATATGTCTATACCTATAGCTCTTCTTATAATATTCCTCATAGGATCTTCATATTCGCCTTTCTCCTTATAATCCGGAAGTTCCAAAATTATAGGGTATATATTCTTCTGGGTTCTCCATTCATTAATGTATTTTTTTAATTTTACTGCATAACTTCTTTGAATTATTACTATAGCTATATCCTGCATTTCCTTTATAATTTCAAGACTCTTTTGGGCTTGCCATAAATCATTTGCCTCGTAAACATTCTTAACACCTGCCAACTGAAATCCCGTAATGAAGTTCATATCACCAATAGCCACTATTCTCATGAGGCAACACCTACCAGTAATTTAGATACATTCTCTTTCGAGACTCCTTCCAAAAAGCCCTTTATTATAGCCTTCAAATTTCTTGCTTCATATTCTTTGGCAATCAGAAACATCATTGCGGGTCCGGAGGAGATAGAATAAACCATGCCTATATCATTGGCTTTATCAAGCAGGAATTTATCAAGAGCAAGCTCAATTTCAAAAGGTTCTTTCAAATCTCTGAGAAAAGAGTAACTTGTACCTTCTAGACCTCCAAGTATCTCTTCTACACTGCCTGCCTCAGAGAGATTTTTAAGTTTCCAAGAATCTATTTCATAACCTCCTTCTAGAAGGTACTCTCCTACATCTTTATCTATTATTCCACACCTAACAAGTGCTTTTATGTTATAAACATCAATCATAATCCCTAAAATTTTCTCAATAGCTTCTCGACTATCCTCATCTAGCATACTTTTTGCATTTACAAGCTCTTCCATAACTATCCTATCAATGGCTAAATCCACACTTTGAATACTTCCAGTTTTATTCCAAACATCTATTGCATCTTTGAACGGAGTCGCGTCCAAAGTTGTAATTGCATCCTCAAAACTTGTTGCTTCCATCATCTGATCCATAATCAGCTTAGTTATGTATCTTCCTGTATAAACTGTCTCGTAAATTTTATTTTTAGGCACTTTTGCATACTTTGCTCTAAGGATTCTTTTAACTACATTTGCATCAAACTTAAGCATATATACCTCTGAGAACTGTCTTACCCCCTCTGGAAGCATAGATATAACATCACTTATCATTCTGACCATGGATTTTTCTATTTCCACATCCCATTTTTCTAAATTCTTGATTTCGTATCCTTCCTTTCTTATTTCATCTATTACCTCATTTACACTTGTCATCTCAAGAAGATGCTCTATATTATCCTTCTCTGTATATTTTGCGCCTATGGCAAATATAGTTGCATTGGGACCCATAAAAGATGCAATGCTTAGTATCTTCCTTAAATACCCCATAAACACTACAACTGCTATGAGAATACCAATGAATGCCGCCGAAAGGGCTATTAGTATTATAGTATAAGCGTCAAGCATATTCTCCCTCAAATAGTTTCTCTACAATTTTTTTCCTTATTTCGTTTAAATTTCTCTCAATAAACGCTTCAATGCTATAATCTACACTTCTCTCACCACTGAAAGTTTTTGCAATTATACCTCCATACTTTACTGTGCCCAACTCTATTCTAGCTGTGGGTATTACTTCCGATGCTATTTTCTTTATCTTTGCCTCATCTTCAGGGGCGCACAACAGCACCAGCTCATTACCCAATGCTATTTTGGCATCTTCCACTGCTTGCCTCAAATACTCATCGTATTTAGGCAATTTTCTCGCATTGTTTTTTATGCTTGTAATTACCTTTTTCATTACCTCTTCTCTTGCTTCAAGAAGTTCTCTTTTTCCTTCTAGATGTGCCCTAGAGATATGTAATCTTTTTATGTTTTCTGCTTCTTTTTTTCCTTCTCGCTCCATTTTATCCTTTTCAAGCTCCCATTTACCATATTCCACTCTTCTTATTTCTTCTATTTTTTTATCCACTTCTGTTTGAAATTCTCTGAGTTTCATATTCATATCGTCATTGATCTTTGCGATTATTTTATCCACAGCATTATTCATAGAATCACCTTCACAGCACACCCAAGGCCAGCATTATTAGTATAGCAATAAGCAGTCCAAATATGGCATATGTTTCACTCATCACAGAAAGCACGATAGACCTTGTTCTTGAAGAAGGATTCTTAACATATGCAGCCGCACCTGCACCTGCAGTTATACCCTGTCCTATTCCACTTATTCCAGCCAGCCCCACTGCAAAGCCAATTCCTAACACTCCTATGCCAACAAGTATTGCCTGTGAAGGTGCCATGGTTGGAAGTGCACCAGACATCAAACCCATACTAGTTATCACCATTATTGCAGCCAAAAGCGCATATATTGACTGTGTCTCTGGGAGGACTGAAAATATCATCGAACTAGCAAATGCTTTTGGTTTTTGAGCAGTTGCAGCAGAGCCAGAAGCTGCTGCAATGCCCTGACCTATAGCAGTTATACCACTTAATCCCATGCCCAAACCAATACCTACAGCAGCAATACCCATTGCCAAAGCATATGTGGTGCCCAGAGAGTCATTGTGAATAACGGCATTCATTCCCTGGAGAAGAAGAATAGCAATTAGTAAGCCATAAATTGCCTGGGTTTCAGGAAGTACAGTAAACACAACTGCTTTACCCAAAGTGCCCTGTTTTCTTGTAACACCCACTCCAGTAGCAGCCACTATGCCCTGACCAATAGCGCTGAGACCTGCAATACCTACTGAAAGACCTGCCCCAATAGCCATTAATCCAGCACCAACAGGAATATCTGTAGTAGGGTTTAACCCACCAGATAAGGCTCCCGTGTACATAAGAATCAAAATTCCTATAAGTAACCCATAAATACCCTGTGTCTGTGGAAACGCCTGGAATATAAATGCTGTTTTGAATCTATTTGAGTCCTCAGCTATAGCTGCAGCACCACTTGCTCCTGCTATACCTACACCTATTGCAGCACCCATGCCAGATGCTCCTACCGCTATACCTGCTCCAATAAGGGCAAGAGACATGCCAAGTGGGCCTTCATGCACATTTACACTTTTTGGACCATAAACAATAGCATTTCTCTTCATCACGGTGATGTTATATTCTCCTGAACTGCTAAAAGATATCTTAACGGGATTTCCAAAATATGTGTTTTGAGTCCCATCTTTCACATTAGTTATTATCCAAGTCACATTAGTTGGTATTTGAGCATTTTGTGTAGAATATTCAAATATGTACTCATTTCCAGCTATGAGGGTGGCGTTATCAAGAGAAGTTACCTGCATTTCGTCACTATTCCACTTTTCCTCCTTTACACTTACAGCTCCAAATGCAGTTCCACTGGCAATTAGCACACCACTTACCACCATCATAAACAACAATATAAACAGCATTTTTTTCATTTTTTCACACCTCCGCTATTCACAACCCTAGAGTACTTTCTTATTTCCCTAAATGGCTCAAACTTCACACCATCTCCCTCATAAAATTTTGAGAAGAATTCTACATACTGCAATCTTAATGAATGTACAAGAGAGCCAAGAGATTGCAACATTGCATTACCAATATGGGCTACTATTAAAAATATTGCTATAAACAGCCACAGAGCTGCCTGAATATTTACAACTCCTATTAATCCTAAAACTAATAAAAATGCAGCAATACCTATTTTTTTACTATCTCTTGTCCTAACAACAAGACCAAAAAGAGCTAGGCCAATAATGATTAAAGGTAAGCAACAAACCATGCTGCCAGCCCCAATGATCATACTAGACATTATACCTGCAAAAAGATTAATGGTCAGGGCAATTCCAGATGTAGCTAAATCAAGAGCAAGTAGCCTAGAATATGAAAGCCAGTCACCAACCATGCCTGTGATATCAAAGAAGAACATTGCATTTATAGAATGATTTTTATCAACAAGTTTACCTGGTATTCCAACAAGAAATACAAGACCTACTAGCAGAACTATCCAGCCTATGGTAACAGTAGTTGAATCAAAGCTCCACCACCCAAATGCATTTCCAATAACTATGGCACTGCTGGGAAGAAGCAGGAACCACGAAACTTCAGATGTTAAGAAAGCCCCGTAATCCTTAAACTTAAGATGATGATATGCACCTAAGAGAAGGCCAAGAGAGATCTGTGAAATACCAATTATAAGGGCAATCACAAGGACTGTAACAGCATCTTTCATAGGATCCAAAAGAGGTTGATACTGAATATATCGTGAGATAAGATTGTATGAATTTAGCGGTCCAAATATACCTCCTTGAATTATACCAAATACAACCGCTGAGAGACCTGATACAAAGAGTATAGAGCCCAAGGTCCGATTTGTCCAATCATATTTACCAAACACCCTCCACAGCAAATAACCCAATATGGCCATTATCGCGCCATATCCTGCATCTCCCAAGGTTATACCAAAATAAGCTACAAAAATAGGTGCTATGATTATAGTAGGATCTATATGCCCATATTTTGGAGTGGAGTACATATCAACAAATGCCTGAAAAGGTCTGAATATTTTTGGATTGTTATACTTTACAGGTACATCATCCCCATTCGCATCTTTCCATTTTATCAATGCTAGACCTTTTGCCGACTTTTCAATAACATCTTTTGCGTTTTCAAAGTCCACTTTAGGTATATATCCTCTTATAATTGTAGTATAAACAGTCTTACCAAATTTTGGATGAATTTCCTCTTTTACTTTTTCATTGTAAAGGTCATCCTTTAAAACAGAAAGATGAGGATAAACATCTTTTCTCAAAATTCTTAGTTCCGTTAGAATTTTCTCTTTCTCTTTGGATAATTTTTTAGATTTTGCTTCCATATCTTTTAAAACTTTATCTGGCTTGCCCTTCCATCCCTTTAGCTCAAATTCGGCAAATCCAGCAAATCTCAGAGCAGATTCAAGTTCTTTTTTATCCTTCATATGAGAAACTACCACAATAATGTAATCAATCTCCTTTTTCTTTCCTTCAGCAACGCTCCACATGGCTATTTTCCCTTTTGATTCTAATTTTTTCAAATGCTCTAAATTCTTAGCTACTCCTGCAGTTATATAAGCGTATGGCCCTTCACCAAGATATGAGATATCAAACTGTAAGGGCTTTAACTTCTCCGCCTGTTCCCTTTGAATTTTTAATTTTTCAATCCCAGCGTTTATCTCTTCCCATTTTGAGTATAACTCTAAAATTTTTGATTCTAATTTATTCAAAGTTTCTTCTGCATCTTTTATTATCTCTTCTCTTCTCCTATGCTTTGCAGGATATCTCTCTGGAGGCTCTGGTTTCAAGGATGCAAGCATACCATTTTTCTTTATTTTAGAAATATTGAGAATCTCCATTAACTTACTAATTCTAAATTCATAATCTACAATCTTTGTAGATATTCCAGAAAGGTTTGCACTTTCTAAATTTTCAATATTATGTGTGGTTATATGGATAAAACCATTTCTCTGCATGGCATCTAAAACATCATACTTAACAGAATCGTGAAGAAGAACTTCTACTTCCACCATTTTAGATGGAAAGAGCATGGTTTTCACCTAAATATATCTCTAAGAACCTCTATTGCAATTTCGTTAATTCTATCTTCCCCTATACTTTCAATCTCTTTCACTCTTTCCCTGTACTCTGTCAATATTTTATCTGCCTCTCTCTTTCCTTCTTCATCAGCTTCCTCTTTCCATACCTCTATCTTTTTTAAAATCTCTTCTCTCTCCCTTTCAATATTGGCCCTAATCTCTTTCTTTGCATTTTCTATTTTCTCTTTGCTTTCTTTTTCAGCTTTCTCTATACGTAATAATGCACTCCTTTCAGCCTCACGTATCCTTTTAAGATCGCTTTCAATCATAAAACTCAGCGGGAAATGTCATTTACATTTATAATAATTTTGGCTAACCAAAAATTTAAGTTCAAAATAAGGTATTAAGATACGATGAAAATTGATTTGAATGCGGATTTGGGCGAGAGTTTCAGCACATATAAAATTGGAAACGATGAAGAGCTTATGAATTACATCAGTTCTGCAAATATCGCCTGTGGCTGGCATGGTGGGGATCCTATGATTATGAGGAAAACCGTGAAATTGGCAAAGGAGAAAAATGTGGCAATTGGTGCACATCCAAGCTATCCCGACAAACTTGGGTTTGGAAGGAGATATATGAGAATTAGTGCTGAAGAGGCAAAAAATTATATGCTATATCAAATAGGCGCACTATACGCATTTGCGAAAGCAGAAGGGTTAAAAATGCAGCATGTAAAACCCCATGGTGCTTTATACAATGCCATGGTTAAAGAGGAGGAGCTAGCGAGGGGAATTATTGAGGGAATTTTGGAATTTGATAAAAATTTAATATTCATAGGTCCATCTAACTCAAAAATCATGGATATGGCAAGAGATATGGGTGCAAGGGTAGCTCACGAGGTATTTGCAGACAGGGCTTACAATTCAGATGGAACATTGGCACCAAGAGGCAAGCATGGAGCTGTCATAGAAGATAAAGAAGAAATTGCAAATAGGGTGGTATCAATCATCAAAGATGGAGGAATAAGCTCAATTGATGGAGAATGGGTTGAGCTAAAAGCTGATACAATTTGCATCCATGGTGATAATCCAAATGCCGTTGAAATTGCCAAATATTTGAGAGAAATTTTAAGGGATGAGGGAATAGAAATAGTGCCCATAGGGGAGTTTATAAGATGATAAGAGCAGCTGGAGATTCTGCCCTGCTAATAAACCTTGGAAACGAGATTGATGAGGAAATAAATGAAAGGGTGCTTTCCATAGCCAAAAGAATTGAAGAGGAGAAAATAGAAGGAGTAAGAGAAGTTGTGCCAACTTACACATCCATCTATGTTTACTATGACCCTCTAATTGTTAGCTACGAGAAATTAAAATTCCTTCTAAAGAATTATCTTAAAGAAAAACCAAAGGAAATAAGGGGAAAAATAGTAGAGATACCTGTAATTTACGGTGGAAAATACGGGCCAGATATTGAATTTGTGGCAAATTATAATGGATTGAGTGTGGATGATGTTATAGAAATTCACACCAAGCCACTTTACCGCGTATACATGCTTGGCTTCCTTCCGGGCTTTGCATACCTTGGAGGAATGGATGAGAGAATAGCAACTCCTCGCTTAAAAACTCCAAGAACAAGGGTGCCTGCTGGAAGCGTGGGCATTGCGGGAAAACAAACAGGATGGTATGCTATCGAGAGTCCTGGAGGATGGAGAATAATAGGAAGAACGCCAATAAGAACATTCAACCCTAATAAAAAAACGCCCAGCATTGTCTTGCCTGGTGATTTTGTGAAATTTAAGGCGATAGAGGATGCCAAGGAGTACGAGGAAAATGATTGAAATAATTGAAGCTGCAGGGCTATCCATACAAGATTTGGGAAGAGAAGGATACAAAAAATACGGAGTGCCTGTTGGGGGAGTTATGGATAGGTACTCTGCAATTATAACAAATTACCTTGTAGGAAATGATAGAAATGCACCACTTTTGGAATTCTTTATGGGAGAGCTGAAATTAAAATTTCTTAAAGATTCAATTTTTGCCGTAGGTGCAAACTCAGAGGTTAGATTAAATGGAGAAAAAATAGAGGCGTGGAGAGCATACATCGGGAGAGAAGGGGATACCTTGGAGATATCTATGCCGAAAAATGGTGTGTATGGATACATATCCTTCCAAGGTGGTATTAAATGCAAGAAAATTTTTGGAAGTTGCTCCACATATCCTCAGGCAGGATGGGGAAAGTATTTGAGGGGAGGGGATAAAGTAGAAATTCAATATTCAAGCAAAAAAATGCTAGAGAGGAGAGAATTGCCAGAAGAGTTGATTCCAAAATATGAAAAAGAACAAATAATAAGGGTGATTTTAGGACCCCAAAGAGAGCATTTCACGGAAGAGGGAATAAAAACTTTTCTAAGCAATAAATATATTGTAACGGAAGAGTCAAACAGGATGGGATACAGATTAGATGGGGCAAAAATAGAACATTCAGAAAAGGGTGCAGATATAATAAGTGATGCCATTCCCCTTGGCTCAATTCAAGTGCCAGAAAATGGCAAGCCGATAATTATGCTCGCAGACCATCAAACTACTGGAGGTTATGCAAAAATAGGAGTTGTAATCTCTGCAGATATACCAAAGGTTGCACAGACTCCAATTGGAGGAAAATTAAAATTCAAAGAAGTTAGCGTAGAGGAGGCGCAAAGGATATGGAAGAGGAAATGGAACACTTTGCAAAATATAAAGAGGTACTTGAATGGGGAAATAAGGGCCTTGAGAGTGAAGATAAATGATGAGAGTTTATTGGCATTTGTGGAAGAATTATAGTGATTTTATTGTAGTTTCTATTGCAAGCTCTATAGCCCTTTTTTCATCATCTAAAGACATACTTGGGGTGTTTTTACCTAATAAAAAGAATTTATTAGTGACCATCTCTGGAGTATATGGCACATGAATGAAACCACTTTTAATAGGATAACTATTATCTTCAGAGAATTGGAGAGTTTTGAACATGATATAATTGCAAAGATAGGTACCTGCGCTGTAAGATAGAACCGCAGGAATACCATTTCTCTTCAATTCTTCAACTATTTCTCTTGTTGGCAATGTGGCAAAATAGGCCAAGGGTGCTCCTTCATCTATTGGCTTATCTATAGGCTGATACCCATCATTATCCGGTATTCTTGCATCCAAGAAATTAATAGCAATTCTTTCAATAGAAATATTAGAATATGTGGGAGCTAGCCCGAGATTGATAGCAATTTCAGGTTTTAGATTTTTTAAAGAATCCATTAGGATAGATGCAGATCTTTTTACAGAAACTGGTAGCACTAAGCTATGAACTTGAAAATTTTCAAACTTTTTAAGATGAAACTCTTTAGCTATTGTTTCTGTGGGATTTTTATCATCTCCTCCAAAGGGCTCAAACCCTGTAAGCAGTATTTTCATTTTTTCTCCCTCAGAAAGTTATAGGCTAGAAGTGAATGAATAGCACTACCCATCCATAGCACACTTTCATCCATATTGAACTTTGGATGATGGTGAGGATAAACTATTCCTTTTTTCTCATTTCTAATTCCAAGCAGGATGAATAATCCTGGAGCTTTTCTGGTGTAAAAAGAGAAATCCTCTGCACCCAAAGTCTGATCTGGTTTTTCTATTTTTCCTAAATCTTTTAACACTTCTCTTCCGAACTCTGCTAATTTTGAATCATTAATAGTAGGAGGAATATTTTCCATGGTAAGAGTGAACTCCCCTTTGCACCTCATTGAATTAGCATAACCCTCTGTAATCTGTTTCATTCTATCCACAATGTAGTCTCTCACTTTTTCATTAAATGTTCTTATTGTACCCCACATTTCTACATCCTCTGGAATTATATTAAAAGCAGTTCCGGCAATAACTCTTGTTATACTTATAACTGCAGGTTGTAATGGATTTACTTCTCTAGTTATTATTTTTTGATAGGCATTTCCAATATCAAAAGCCACAGTTATTGGATCAATTGATAAATGCGGTGCAGCTGCATGTCCACCTTTTCCATTAATCTTAATTTTAAATCCATCAGCCGATGCCAGTAAAGGTCCTTCTCTCACACCAATAATTCCAGCAGGAAGATCCGCCCACACATGTATTCCAAACACTGCATTAACATCATCTAGGTGTCCATCCTCAACTATATACTTAGCACCTAATCCTCCTTCCTCACCAGGTTGGAAAATTAATTTAACCCTTCCATTAATATGCTCTCTGATCTCCGCTAAAATTTTAGCAGCTCCAAGAAGCATTGCTGTATGCGCATCATGACCACATGCATGCATTTTTCCTGGTATTCTGGACTTATAAGGTACATTATTTTCCTCTTGTATTGGGAGAGCATCCATATCTGCCCTAAGTGCTACAGTACCTCCCTCTTCTTCACCCTCTAAAATTCCCACAACACCCGTTTTTGCTGTTCTATGTATTTCGTATCCTAAATTCTCAAGTTCATTTACAACAATCCCAGAAGTTCTCTCTTCTTCAAATTTTAATTCTGGATACATATGAAAGTCTCTTCTTTTGTCTACCACATACGTTTCTAACTCTTTTGCTTTTTTTATTATTTCATCATTTATCGACATGTCCATCACCCCTAAATTATAAAAATAAAAAAAGTTTAGAAATTATTCTCCAGCAGTAGCTATTTTCTCTCTAAACTTCTCGAAACTACCATCTGGCTTTGTGGCCAATGCAACTAGTACTGTTACGATGAAATTTATAAATAAACCCCAGAGACCAAAGTGTATGCCGTAAGGATTTGATCCCAGTCCAAATTTCAGATAGGTAACAACTGCAAGACCAACAAGCATTCCTGATATTGCTGCATACTTATTCATCCTTTTCCAGAATAATCCTAATACTGCAGCTGGAAACATCTGAGTAATTCCTGCATATGCCAAGAGTAGCAAAGAAACTAATCTCCCACCTGCATAAAGAGCCAAGAACATAGCTGCAAGACCAAAGAAAAGTACGGATATTCTACTTACCAGAACCAACTCTTTATCAGAGGCACTCGGTTTAGCTATGGCATAAAGGTTCTTTGATAATAACCCTGCCAAAGTTAAAATTATAGCACTAGCTGTAGAAGCTGCAGCTGCAAATCCTGCAGCACCTGCCAAACCTAGAACCCAAGATGGATAGGATATAGCCACACCCTTTAAAACTGCTTCATCAGGAGAATTTAAATGTATTCCCAGCGCGACAATTGTAAATCCAACCAGAATAACTGGAACCATGAAAACTGAGAATAATGGTAAAAGTACATAATTTCTCTTTAAAGTTCTAAGATTTTTAGCACTATAAATAGATGGATACATCTGGGGATACATGAAGAATCCAAGACCACATAATATTAATGTTGATACATACCATGCTATTCCAAGGGGAGGGTGTAGGACCAAATGCTGCGGTTTTACTTGGGCTAGTGTATTGAACATATTACTAACACTTCCAAATTGAATATACGGCACTGCAAATAGCACAATCCATGCTATGAAAAACATTAGAAGAGCCTGAAGGAAATTAGTCCATGCAATTCCTCTTAATCCACTTGTATAAACATAAATTAGCATTATAATCATTCCAAACACTATTCCCTCTTGAATTGAAATAGTATTAAGAGAACCTACATTCAGTATATACCCAAGACCTTGAAGTTGTAACTGAAGGTATGGTACATTAAAGGTTATACCTATTAAAGCTACTATTATTGCAAGTACTTTACTATAGTACCTCACTTGAAAATAGTCTGCTTGAGTAACTGCATTAAATACTTTGCCAACCTTCCATATATGCTTTGCATAGAAATATCCAAAGGCATAGGCAAGAGCTCCATATCCTATTGCATACATTATAGGCATACCGTAGGAGTAAGCCCAACCACCAGTACCTAAGAACGCATATGCACTATATATCTCTCCAGCCATAAGAACATAGAGAAACATCAGTCCTAATCCTCTACCAGATACTAGATAACCCTCCAGGTTGAACTTACGGCGGAGTCCTGCTAAAATCCCTACAGCCAGACTTATAAAAACCCAAGCTAGGATTATTGTCAAAGATATTATAGTGTCAGTGTTCATTTGCTTCACCTCCAGAGTTACTACTGAATTCCAATCTATATGCTCCATATAAGCATAGACTGGTTAAAAAGAGCCATAGAACATTCCAGAACATCAGTGGTGGCATTCCTAGAATCAGTGGATTGGGGTAGTTAAAAAACGGAGAAACCACCACATAGGCGATCCATGGTATAATCCCTAATAATAGGGCATATTTATATTTCTTATTCATTTAACCACCCGAAAAGATATGCTTTTTATAGTATATAAATATTTTTAATACTTCCTAGGTCCAAATATGCCCGTGCCTATACGCACAATATTGGCTCCTTCCTCCACCGCTATTTTCCAAGTTTGGGTCATACCCATTGATAAATACCTAATTTGCTCATCTCCATAAATATATCGCAGTTCATCAAATATTTCCTTAGTTTTATGAAAATAGGGCCTTATATCCTCTGGCTTATCCACTACAGGCCCCATTGTCATCACACCAATGAGCTGCAAGTGCTCAAATGAGTATATTTCATCCGCCAAATC
>WAKY01000091.1 GCA_015523135.1 Candidatus Aciduliprofundum sp. | reverse complement strand
GAAAACAATTTCACGCTTCTTCTAAAGGATTTTCTAAATATATCTTTAAATTGGGGAACTGTGTGTTATCTCTCGCTCTCTAATTCTTATGGTAATCGCATATACCTCAACAATTTCACGTACAAAGGTCCGATGCTCGGGTATATAGATTTCTCAAAGTTGGTGTGCGTAACCTCAGAGGGGTTGTCACCGTTCACTCATCCCGAGAACAATCGTAATTACTGGAATAATAGCAAGTATGGAAATTACTGGGAATGGTGGGCTAATAAGAACGATACAAACGATAAGAACAATGATGGCATAGTTGATTATCCATATGTTATAGATGCTAATAATACAGATTACAAGCCTCTAAAGCATCCTTTTGTTAGTAATATCAAAGAAAATAGCGAGTTTCCATATATTTATATTATAGCTATTGCTGTAATTCTGATTATTTTTCTATTTTTAACAATATACTTCAAAAAGAGAAGATAAAAATCTAGAGGTGCCAAATATGTCAAAAGAGAAGATGATGAAAGAGCTAAACGAAGAGATAAGAAAATGTGAAAGATGCGGGCTACATGCAACTAGAAAAAATGTAGTTGTGGGAGAGGGAAATTTAGATGCCAAGCTTATGCTCATAGCACAAGCTCCTGGAGAGAAAGAGGATGAAACGGGAAAAATGTTTGTTGGGCCTACTGGAAAGGTATTGGATGAACTTTTGTATGTTGCAGGGTTGAAGAGAGAGGAAGTTTACATGACAAATCTAATAAAGTGCTTTCTTCCAAATTACAGAAAGCCGAAAGAGGAAGAGATTTCCGCGTGCGGTTATTTCTTAAATAGAGAGATTGAGATTGTAAATCCTGAGATACTTGTCCCTCTCGGATATTTTGCCACAAGGTACATTTTTCAAAAGTATAATATTAATTCTTCCCCTGTTTATGGAAAATTAATATGGACGGGAGAAATCAAGATTTATCCTCTTGAGCATCCATCTACCCTGCTTTATGATGAATCTAGGAGGGAAATTTTGGAAGAGCATTATAGAAAATTGGGAATTTTCAAAAATAACTGTAAATGGATGTGCTGCTGCCCCATGGTTCGATATTATAATGAGGGAAAATTAGATAGAAGATGGATCGAGCTTTACTGTAAAGGTGATTGGGAAAGCTGCATCCGTTATCAGATGGAAGAGCGAGGAGAGTATCACGAGGATTGCATGCTTCCAGATGGTAAAATTTTGAGAGAGTTGTGTGATGGTTAGAATCAATATCTTATGATGAGGGTTGAGTTGCTGGCTCAGCCCCCCTTAAATGACTTAAGGTCTCTCTATTTCTTCAAAATCTTCTTTACTCTTTATGCGGAGATATTTGCGAGTTTGCACATCTTGGAGGATGAATGCGCCATTCTCTTCGGTGCGTACATGCTCAAATCCCTGTTCTCTGACTATGCTCGGAAATTTCTCTGAATGCATATCTATATTTTCTTTCGAGAGTTTCTCGAATATCTCTGCTATTCTCTCTTTATCAGTTTTCATTTTTCTCACCTCCCATATTTACTACTACGGTGCTAGTATTTAAAAGTATGCTATAAAAATTATTTTATAAAATTAAGATACTTTGCAAAAATGTTAAATTATCAAATGATATGGCATTGCTGTGGCAATAAAGCTTGTGATCTTCGATCTTGACGATACTATCGTTGAGAACACCATTCCTTTCTCAGAGATGCGTGAAAGAATTTTTGGAGAGATGGGCATAGAGGAAGCGCCTAGGCACCTTTACGAGTTTTTGAAAGCCAAGGGTGAGGAGTATTTGAAGCTTCTCAAAAGAGAGGAGATAAGAAGGGCAAAGAAGGCAAAGATTGTAAAAGATTTGCCCGCAGTTTTAGATTATTTGGAGAAGAGAGGAATAAAGAAGGCCGTGCTAACTAGAAACTGCAGAGAGGCCACGATGATTGCACTTGGAGATTATGCAAAAGAGTTTGATGCAATAATAACCAGAGAGGATGAGTTTGAGCCCAAGCCCAGCGATGAGGCTGTGAGATACTTGCTTGAGAAGTTTGGGGTGGAGAAAGAAGAATGCATGGTGGTGGGAGATTACGACTACGATATTATGGCAGGCAAGAGAGCAGGATGCATAACAGTGGGTGTGAGAATGGATAAGGGAGATTATAGGATAGAAGATATTGGAGAGCTTGTTGAGCTCATATCGTGGTTGGATGGATAAATATATCACCTATTTATCTAAGGTATGATAATAAAGAGAACGGTTATTTATAATCACAAACTTTAATAGCTATAAAATTATATCTTTATGTTGGTGATAAAATGGCAGAGGAGTATCCTGCAGGGGCCTTTGCAATAACTCTTATCGGAGCTATCTTTGCTTTATTAGCGGGGATAATTCCACTAATGCTTGGTGCAGGGATCATGGAATTATCGTCAATATTACCTATACCGGCACTGGGTGCTATAGGTGCTCTATGTGTAATAATAAGTTTACTAGGAGCTCTTTTGGGATTTATCGGTGCTGCTTTAATGAGAAATCCTGAGAAGGCACGAACTGGAGGTGCTCTAGCAATAATTGCTGCTTTTTTCTCTGTTGGGGGGTTACTGTCTTTTATATTGCTCCTAATAGGTGGTATACTAGCTTTAACCTGGAAAAAACCCGAAAAAAAACCAGTAATAGTGCCTCCACCGCCACCAGTAAGTGAAAGTAGTTATTATCCACATCCGCAGTCACCTCCTCATTACTCTCAACCACCACCGGCACCACAGCAACCTGTGCAGGCTCAACAAATGCAGAATAAGAGTATTGAACAGGATAAGGATATAAAGGTGCAGTTGCAGAAGTTAAAAGAGCTAAAAGATGAAGGATTGATCACAGAGGAAGATTATGAGAGGAAGAAAGAGGAGCTCCTTAAGAAATTGATATAATGAGGGAAATTAGCGATCGCTCTCTTCATTTGATTCATTTCTACAAATTTAAAATATGTTTTGAACTTAGAGGTATGGATATGAGTAGAAAAGTTTAAAATAGGTTGGGGGGATGTATAAACAATGAGCGAGAAGATCAAGGACAAGAACTATGAGTTCTACATAAATGCGGATTTGAGCGAATACGCTGGGAAGTGGATTGCGATAGTGGATGGCAAGGTAGTGGCCAGTGGAGATAGAGCAGATATTGTGATGAGAGAGGCAGAGAAAAAATACCCAAATAAGGAGATAACCCTTGCAAAAGTTCCAACTGATGATATTCTAGTTTTATGAGGTGTGTAAATGGTAACTTTTCACTACCGCAAGATGAAATCAAAAGTACTTGGAGAGATATATAGACCAATAGCTGACATCCACCTTCAAACTAGAAAAGGTAGATGGATAAAGTATGAAGCTTTCATAGATTCTGGTGCAGACATAACTATAATACCTTATAGCGTGGGAAGATATCTTGGGTTTGAGATGAAGGAAGAAAATTTGGTATCGTTTCAAGGAGTGACAGGAAAGGGTGTGCCTACAATACTTACCAAGGTCAAGATGAGAATAGGGGATGTAGAATTAGAGCCAAGAGTTGCATGGGCATTGATAGAAGATGCCCCACCATTGCTTGGCCGTTTAGACATATTTGACAAGTTCAACATCACATTTAAGGAAAAAGAAGGAAAGATAATTTTTGAGCCGGTGGGATAATTGGTGATTATATGAAATACTCAATAATGTCGGGTAGAGGTCGTGTAAAGCTTGTTATAGGAGAAAGAGCTCTAATTGTTCCACCGTATCCCAAGCTGATACACCCTATGGAAAAATTCAATACGGAGATGGTAGGCGAATTTAAATGGGATGGCTACAATGTAAGAACCCTGCGATTTGATGGAGAAATAGTATCACTGCTTCGTGGAGGCAGACCGGACGATAAAACAAGAGATTTGATTGTTGATTTTTACGGAGATAAGTTGAGAATATTCTTTGATGAAAATCCCGCTCTTGTATTATGTGGAGAAGTTATAGGAAAGAAAACGATGGCGAGGTGCAAAAGCGTTGAGCTTGATTACTTGATCTTCGATATAATGGATTTAAATAGAGAGGAAGAGCAGAGATTTTTGGGATACAAAGAGAAATTGGAGTTGATAGAGAAATATGGATTCAACTATACCGGCTCGGCAGGAAAATTCCACAACCTGCATGAGGTCCTAAACTGGATGCAAAAGAGCTCGCCGGATAATGAATGCATTGAGGGTTTAGTTTTGAAATCCCTTGATGGAAATAGAATATTCAAATTAAGATACGATATGCACGAAGAATTGTTCAAGGATAGGATAAAGAAAAGAGAACCGAGAAGAAGGGGAGATGATGAAATCATTTACACACATTTTATGCAGGGATACCCTGAGGAAGAGCTCGGAATGAGAAGAGGAATTACCGATGAAGAATTTAACGAGTTGCAGGTAATGCTCGATGAAATGTATGCAGCAAATAATAAAGAAGAGACAATCAAATTGGGAGAGGAAATGACTGAATTCTTGTATGCTGCGATTCTTAGCTCTGGTGATTATGACGAGGAAATGAAGGATAAATTGTACAAGCGTGTAAAAAGATATGTAGCAAAGCAAGTTGGAAAAGCAATAAAGATGGTTACAAGTTGAAAGAGAGCTTTGAATCAGGTGGAGGGAGTAATATAAAAACTGAAAGGAAATCCATGTTTAAAGCAATCTAAGAAATTAAAAGCCTAAAAGGATGTAATCTTCGCAGAGGAGTTTACAATCTCAAATTGCAAAGAGAAGAGGTTTTACACAGGAAAAATTTGCATTTTGAATTTTTCATCTCTTTATAAAGAAGAAGAGTGATAAGGTTATTGAGGTGATAAAATGGGTGATGGTGAAGAGTTAGAATACCGCATCGGAACTGATGGAAGTTTGGGAGGTGTGAAAGGTGATAATGAAAACTAAGATCTCTACAGGGGAAAATATTGCGGAGAGGGTTGCAAAGTACATAGAAAGAGGGCTAGATAAGAACAAAGTTTACAAAGAGCTATACTATGAATATAGGCCTATGAAGGATGAGGATATGAAAGAATTCATAAAATTTTCAGAGAGGGCTATGGAGCAACCTGCCATAAGACACCTAATCATTGCGCCAGAGAAGAGGATTGAGGAGAAAGAGTTTCATTATTTGGTTATGAAAACTCTACGGGAATGGAGAATAGAGTCCAGAAACTATGGAATTAGATTTCTTTGGGGTTTGCACTACAACACGGAGCATCCTCATGCCCATATAGAAATAGTATCTCCATACTGGGAAGAGATGATCATGGAGAGGACAGATATAAGAAAATTCAACGAAATTCTGGAAGAGGTATTTAAAGAGAAGATGAAAACAAAGAAAGGGGTTATAGAGGAGCTATGGAAAGAATTGCAAGATGCAGAAAAATATGAAGTTAAGGATGCATAGTTTTATATTATCAAAATTTTCTCATCTTTCCCTTCTCTAAAGATGGGATAGTTATATCTCACTATCCCAAATATTCTTAGCTTCTCCCTCTTTGTTAATTTCTCTCCCTTAACTGCCTCTACAATCTCATAAATGTTTTCAAGATCTATTGTATCTCTTAGAGTTATAGAATTGGCGAGATCCATAGTTTCTTCTATTATTCTCAAAATCTGAAATTTATTTAATTCATGCATAGACCTCAACCTCCTCGGATTGATGTTGTAGCTCTCTATGCAGAATGTAAGAGTCATCCTGCTTTTCCATATACCAGCCTTCATAGAATTTTGCCATGTACCTTTTCTTTCCTATGGGCTTCCAGAAATCAAATACCATTTTGACTATCTCCCCATTATAGGGTTCTCTACCCTGCGTTTTGAGATAATATTTTCTCACAATATCCTTCCAAGATCTTCCCTCTTTCAACATTTCTCCAATAATATCTATCTCCTCCTTGTGTACCTTTTCCCACCAGCCATCTTTGTAGAGCCATACTTCATTATTCTCCCTCTTTACCTCTATGTCCTTATGACCCGAGAGAGTAGTTTTGTGGCCATCATAAATCGTTAGGTCCTCGTTGAGAATTGTCGAAATAGAAGAATAATCTAGCTTGGCTATTTGGCATAGTTCCTTCAAAGGTGCTCTCCACTCTTCCGTGCTCTCCAGTGCAGAGCTTAAATCATCTGTTATTTTCTCTATAGCTTTCTTTCTCTGCAACCACTTGCGTTGTTGGGGCGAGAGCAAAACTTTCTCTAGCTCATTCTCTTGCTTTGACTCGCATTTTGCGAGCTTCTTCTCTAGTTTCTCTTTCTCCCTGCGTAACTTCTCGTTCTCCTCCTGCAAGGCTTTGAGTTCTGCCTGCAAATTTTGAGAGTTCTGCATGAGCTCAAAAACATGATTTGGACCTTTTATAACTGCGAGTACAGCCTCTTCAACAAAAGTTGATGTACTTAAATTTCTGCGATATTGATTGATAAGATTGAGTACTTCTTCTGAAATGTAAAGGTGAATTTGCTTTCCATTCTTGACCTTAGGTCTTACCATCTTTCTCTCCCCTCTATTATTTTATATTTGGAGTTAATTGATTAACCAATCAATGAATAAATTGTAAGTTGAAGTAGTAATGTACATACTCTCTTTGCAATTCTGAAAAAGGGATTTTATATACTATTAACATTTCATGGCACATCATTTTGCTCTCTCCTCCACACTACTTTTCCATGTTCGTCTACGAGCTTCACAGGCTTAGGATTGAGGATTTGTTCCATAATTTTTTCATCCGCGCAGCATTTCATCTAATCACCTCCTGGCATTTTCGATGTTCCCGATGTTTTTAGGAGGACCTATTTAAAATTGTCGATGAGCTTGAATGCAGGATTTTTCCTGTGTAGAGCACATTCTCTGTGCAATCTCAAATTTTGAACCTCCTCTTAAAAAGAATTAATGATTTCGTTTTTCAATAAATGGGTAGTACAAATAAAGACAATTTTGTATTCTTGGAAAGATTATGGGCAAGGAGTAGATTTGTTGTGATTTAAAAATAGAGAAAGATATCGAAGAGATAAAAGAAATTTTGATAAGTGAGGAAGTTAGGAATGTAAGAAGAAAACGGTGATAATTTGGAGTATGAGGAAGAAGGAGAGATGAGGTATATCTCACTGTGGAAGTGGTTGCTGGGAAGAATAAGAGTTTATACCCTTTCTTCAGGATGAAGAGAAAACCTTAAAATAGAAGGAGGAGATAGGTAAACTATGGCTATATCAGATAGAGAACTACTGGTTATGTTTGCTAGGGAGTTAAGGGAGATAGTAGAATCCTTTGAAGAAGAGGTTGAAATTTTAGCAGATGAGGAAACTATGAAAGAAATTGAGGAAAGCGAAGAGGCATACAGAAAAGGGGAGGTTATAAAATTCAATAACATACAGGATTTTAGAAAGGAGATAGGGCTATGAGTTACACGCTTGTAATATCCCCTAAGCTTCTTAAAAAGCTGGAGAAATTTGACAAGGCTACTAAAGAGAGGATAGTCGAATCAATAAATGAAATACTGAAAAACCCGAAGAAATTTAAGCCACTTAGATACGAGTTGAAGGGGTTGAGGAGTGCAAGGATAGGGAAATGGAGAATAATTTACAGAGTTGAAGGAGAAGAGGTAATAATTCTCAGTATTGGGCACCGTAAAAATGTTTATGAAAAATAACTCTGTTTTATGAATTTGATGAGAAAAGTTTAAAATATAAGTAGAGAATGTGTAAAATATGAGTGAAGTGAAGGGGATAAAGGATAAAAATTACGAGTTTTACATTAATACGGACCTGAGTGAGTATGCGGGGAAGTGGATTGCGATAGTGGATGGCAAGGTAGTGGCCAGTGGAGATAGGGCAGATGAGGTTGGAAAGGAAGCTGAGAGAAAATACCCAAACAAGAAGATTGCACTTGTAAAGATACCCACAGAAGACACTCTTATTTTGTAAGGTGAAAGTATGAAAATTATTTTCAACTATCGCAGGGAGAGGGGCATTTTTGGAAAGATATACCGGCCCATTGCTGACATAGAAATACAGAAAAGCGATGGTAGATGGATTGAATTTCATCCGTATATCGACTCTGGAGCGGATATAACACTTGTACCATATACAATGGGTCTATATCTCGGGTTCACTGCACCTACCGGGAAAATTGAAGAATTAAAGGGAGTAAGAGGAGTTGCCTTGCCTGTGGAGATTCGTAGGGTGAAAATGAGGATAGGGAATGTAGAATTAGAGCCTAGAGTAGCATGGGCATTGATAGAAGAAGCACCACCCCTGCTTGGCCGCTTAGACATATTTGATAAGTTCAACATCACATTCAAGGAGAAAGAAGGAAAGATAATTTTTGAGCCAGTGTGAATAAAAGAAAAATAGCAAAATAACTGCATAGAGATGTAAAAAGAGATGATTTATAATTATGACTATAGCAAATGAGTATGTGATAAGCGGGGAGGGGAAAAAGAAAGCGGTCTTGATTCCATGGGATGAATACCAAGAACTAATTGAAGATCTCCATGATTTGAGAGTAATAGCGGAGAGAAAAGAGGAAGAAGCAATGAGTTTGGATGAGCTTAAGAAGAGGTTGAAAAGGTATGGGCTACTCAATTAACATCAAAAAATCCGTGGAAAAGATTTCAGAAAGAGAAGCAAATATAAATTTTGGTAGTATTAGTGAGAGGAAAAGCATATAAGAAAATATGAGTAATTTTTGTGTAGATGGCATTTGGAGGTTTATGAAGGCATCTTAGCAGTATGGTATTTTTCAAAGTTCATTATTTTTAAGAACTCATCCTCGCTCATCTTACCCTCATTGTAAAGTTTGGATGCAATCCATTTATCGAATATCTCCAATCCCCTGTTCATTATTATCGTTGCAGTTTCTTTGTCAATTATAGGAGATTTGCTTTCTTCCACTATTTTTCTCACAAAATCTTCATCGCAGGGAGAAATGATATTGTATTCTTGACTCTCTAAATATTCATCCTGTTGTTGTGGAGGGAGCTTAACTTCAATAATCTGTTTTGCTCTATTTCGCTGGGTAAGTACAATGTATACTACCCGGAGCAGTTCAAGCTGTAAATCTACCATACCTTTCCAAAGCTCTATTATATTTTTGTAATTGGATGATATATCTCTTTGAAATATTCTAAGCAAACTGATAGTTTCCATTCCGAAATTGATAAATAACGATGAAG
>WAKY01000090.1 GCA_015523135.1 Candidatus Aciduliprofundum sp. | reverse complement strand
AGTTTAGGTGATGTGAAAGATCCGTCTATAATTTTGAAATCTCCGGAGCTCTCGTTGAGTACTTTGTAATTTTGATCTTTTATAGTCCACTGATAAGATGCTATTGTACCATTATCTGGATCATAGCTAGCGGATGCATCAAAGGTTACCTGCTCTCCTTCTTTTATCTCAGTTACCTGCTTTCCACCAGAGGTAATATTTACCTTTGGTACTGGTGGAGTTATATCCTTTATTATGACATTGAACTTGACTGTAACAGTATTATTAACAGCATCTGTAAATTTCACACTTATCATGTAAGTTCCATTTCTTGTTGGCTTCTCAAAGGCATAGGTCTTGTTAACTCCTGTTGTCTTAACTCCGTTGAAGTCCCAAACTACATCCAAGGGTAAAGCTACTTTATTCTTGCCATCATAAGTATCGTAGCTCTTAGAAGCATCATAGATAATCTCTTGAGTTTCGTTGAATGTTAGGGTTACAGGTATTGTTGCGGTTCCATTTACTATACTCACAGTTCCATTCTTTCCATAAACATCGTAACTCAAAGAGTGCATATCAGTAGCCATATTTACCTTAGCAACCATCTTACCAGACGGATATTCAATTACCATATTCACAGTGGGATAATAGGCATCTGCTAGGATAGTGACATTTGTTTCATTTGTATTTCCACCTATATCTGAAACTTTAAGCTGCAAGGTATGCTTTCCAACCAAGAAAGATTCTGTGACATTGTAAACTCCCTTGCCAGAGGCTTTTATCTGGCCATCAAATATCCATGTGTATGTCGTGTTTTCAGCATCTACTTTATTGCGAACCACATCATAAACGGCTCTGGAAGCGTTGTACCATACATTCTTACCAGCTGGCACTACAATAGTGTAATTGTTTGCACTCTGATTAACTACATAATTCTTGTTCTCCATCTTTGCCCATCCAAACTTGAAATGTATGGGATCTATCTTCATAGCTGGACTCTTTCTCTCTTTAAGGTCTATTTTAACAGGAGTGTTCTTTATATCTGTAACTGTAAGAGTATTCACATAGCCATTAACTGTTGCTCCAGCAACCTCATTGCTTCTCTCCAAATCGCTTGGAAGCTGAATTGTGTACTTGTAAACTATCTTGGCTCCAAGATATGTGGTTTGTCCGCCATAAAGGTCAAGCTCCACCATCCCATTCTTAAGCATATTATCCTTGGATATGTTCTCATTCACATAAGTTGCATCAATAGTAACTTTGAAATCTTCGTTTCCAGAATTTATCACCTTCCAATCGGAAGTGTATGTGGATAGCTCGTAAATATTTCCTCCAAGAGTTATTAAATTGGTAGTGTACTTAGCAACATTGTTTGTGAAATACTGCTCAAGATAAGCATTATCAACACCCAAGAACTTGAGCTGGTAATAGAGCACTCCTGTATCGTTGTAAGGCAGATTTGCAAGAATTGTCTCATTTGTTATGTCTATTGTGTAAACCATATTTATAGTCTTCAAATCCTCTGAAAGGGTTATGGTATAATCAACATCATTCTCCACGGGATTGAGATCTATCTTTGCAGGTGTAGAACCCATAAGCTCTGGAGCAGCAAAGGTCTTAATTCCATAGCCATCCGCTGTTACTACAACCTTATAATTTTGAGGCTCTACAAGGTAGAGGCTAAATGGTCCACCGGGGAACTGCAAAACATTGAATTCACTGGAACTCTCATTTATAAGAGTTATATGCACATTTGTAGCCACTGGAAGACCTGTGGAAGAATCTTCCACAATACCCCATATTTTCTGGGCATTACCCACATTTATTGTTAAATTCATGTTTCCACTAACCATTAATTCCTTGTAGTATGCCTTGCTAACTCCACCATCTAAGTATGTTATCTCCATAGTAACCTTTCCATCTGGAAGGTTGAACAAACCATAAGTGTCAATGCTCTTACTTGCAATCTCTGCATTCTTGAAATAGAAGGATACGTGGGCAGGTATGACCTCACCATTCTTCTCAACTGTTAAATTGAGAACATTTGGAAGCGCATACCTATCCACATTTAAGCTCCAGAAATCACTTCCGTCAAGGGTATGCAATCCAGAGGAATCAAACTTTACAGTGGCGAATGATTCATCGTAGAAATAATTACCCTTAACCTGCCCATCAGTTTTGAGAGCATAATTTCCATAAGGTATGTTTTCAAACTTTACTACTCCACTAGAAGTTGAATCTGTGGAGGATACATATTTACCATTAATCTCAAATAGAGATACACTCACTCCAGAAAGAAAATCGCTATCTCCAGTATTAACATCATGATAAATTAAAACGAATCTCATCTCTCCAGTTTGTGGCTCAAGAGCGTTCACTGTCCCTGCAAATACCAGGGCGCTAAGCAGCAGCAACGCAATCGCTGCAATCACTTCTCCTTTTTTCCAATTTTTGGTGTTCATAGGGTTTTCCCTCCATCTTTCTTTTCGGTGTGGGGTAAAATCACTTTCTATTTATATACTTTTCTGAAAAATCAAAAATGTGTGGAGAAAAATTAAATATATCCATAAAAATGAAGTTATATGCTTTTGCTCTACATCCTATTTGTGCTTATAGGGGTGGGACTTGGATTAATAACTGGCTTGACTCCGGGCTTTCATGTTAATAATGTTGCCATAATCATTCTTTCCATCTACAATTCATTTCATGCCCACCCATTACTTTTGGCAAATCTCATAGTGGCAAATATGATAACGCATACATTTGTGGATTTCATACCCTCAACATTCTTTGGTGCTCCAAGCGAGGATACATCCCTATCTGTGCTCCCCATGCATAGGTTATTGCTTCAGGGAGAGGGATTCAAAGCAATATACATATCCACCTATGGCTCCCTTCTAGCAACCATTTTTGCATTACCTCTAATTCCCTTATTCCAAATTGCACTTGTGAATTTGGCTCTTGCAAATTCCTTATATTTTTACACACCCTTACTCCTCTCCTTAATAATCTTGGGCTTGCTGTATCTGGAGAGTAGAAAAAATCTGAAAAGTGTGCTTTTCTCCCTTCTCGTAATTACCATCTCTGGAACCTTTGGATACATGGCTCTGCATTTCCCATTAAATCACAACTATGCAGTATTTGGCAATGGAATGAGCATTCTATTCCCCATATTCACGGGGCTCTTTGGCATACCTGTATTGCTATTATCCCAAAATACAATAGTGCCTGAGCAGAAAATGATTAAACCAGAAATAAAGGAAAAGAATTATTTTTCATCATTCATAGGCACCCTATCTGGCTCTTTGGTTGGTTTTCTTCCTGGCGTGACTTCAGGAGTTGCAACAGCAATATCAAGAATATTCATAAAGGAGGATGATACGGAGAATTTTCTCTACGCTCTAGGAAGTGTCAATACTGCAAATTATATATTTAACCTTGCAGCCCTATTCTTAATTCTAAGACCAAGAAGCGCTGCCGTAAATGTAATAGCCCAAATGCTAAACATACCCCTTTGGTTCAACACGAAATTTCCACCTTCATCCTTCGTGCTCATCCTTTTAACAGTGGCAATCGCATCCTTGCTCTCATTCTTCATAACAATAGCCCTAGGAAAAGGATTTGCAAAAGGTATTGGAAAAATAGGGAAGAAATATGGGTTAATATCTCGCATATTAATTGTTATTCTTTTCGCCATAATTTTCATATTTACAGGCATAATTGGCGTGGTGTTTGGAATAATCGCTACTCTCATAGGTCTGCTGCCTCCAAAACTGGGCATAATGCGCGTGCATCTCATGAGTGTAATTATAATTCCAGTGCTAATAGCCTATCTATAAAAAAATCAGGGAGGAGAATAGTGGATTATAGAACTCACAAACGCTCCACCTAGATGGAAACCCCAGACAATTATCATCCCAGCCACTAGTATCAATGCAAACCTGACCCACTGAGGATAATCGTGCCTTCCTATCCCCAAGCCCAGCAGTAATATTATAAGAAGCGATGTGCCTATGGAATAAAGCCCAGATCCCAAAGATAACAATTCTATAGAGTAATAAGAATTAGGCGGGAGAGATGCCATAAAAAACACCACACCAAACCACATGAATATCAGGGCAACAACAAGCACAATTCCTATTGCAGTAGAACTGTATGCCAATCGCTCAAAAATGGATCTCTTTCTTTTTGGTGCAGGTGTATATGTTTGCTCTGGGGAAATTTTGGCTTGGTCATCATCAATT
>WAKY01000089.1 GCA_015523135.1 Candidatus Aciduliprofundum sp. | reverse complement strand
CAATATTCCCTTGGATTTAAACTCATTCTCAATGTAACCTTCCCAAAATTCTCCTTACGCAGGAATTTGATTATATCCTCTAGATTCTCAGAATAATTTAAGACCTTAAAAGCCCGTAGAAAGGGAGATTTAATTAAATTATTAGATGATGCTAAAGTTCTTCTTTTTCCTGTGGCAACATACCATAATCCTGTATACTTTTTTTCTAACTCGCTCAATAAATGAGCGTAATAAGGTGCTTCATCAACTATGTAAACATAATTACTAAACTCACTTTTTAAAGTAAATGTATCTTCTCCATCCGATTCTAAAACCTCACCTGAAGGTAATGCAACAGCCCTTCTATCAATCCTATAAAGAGTGCCAACATATGCTGTTAACCTCCTAATACTACCATTCAGAGATATATACTCCTTTTCCCAACCTTCTGGTATTTTATCTTGAGAAATTTGCGGGGGTAAGTCAAATATGTAATCCCTTTTTCCATATTTCTCCATGATTTTCAAAGGAGAAGGTAAGAGATTCCTCAAATCTCTCTCTTTCTCCTCCTCTTTCCTTGCAGGATCTGAAAAAATAATATCGTAATTTTTGGCAATATTGTAAATTTCATCACTGCAGCAATCTCCGGCTATGAATCTCATATTTTTTACCCCGTATACTTCAGCATTTCTTTTTGCATATTCTATTCTCCTCTTATCAATGTCCACGCACAAAACCTCTCTATTTGTGCGAGCAAAAAAGATTGCCTGCATTCCAACACCACAGCTTATATCTGCTATTCTATAACCCTTTATCCTTTCAGCCCTGTATCTCCCTATGATTTCAGGTGTGGAGTATCTCAATCCGTAAGTGTCAAAATATAGTTCTTTTTTTGAAAATTTATCTTTGATTTTTATTCTGCATTTAGCAATCTCGTATATCTCTTCAGCATCAAAATTTTTATGAATTTTCTTAATTACTCTCTCCTTTGAGTAACCTTTGCGAATAAGCACAATTGCCTTTTCTATTTCTTTTTCCATATCCACAAATTCCCTCATAATCTCAAGGGAAATAAAAGCATCGTTGGGTAAATAGTTTACTTAATAAACAAAATACATTTACAAAGATTATTAAATAACTCATAAACAATATAAAATATAAAAATTAAGATTTTTTTACCCACATAATTTCTACATTAGAGGGTAATTTTTCTCTGATTTCATTGAAAACTGATCTTTTTATAAAATAATAGGCTTTTGGAGACAAATAAAATAGGAATCCTTCCCTCATAATTCCTTTAATTTCAACAACTTTTTTTACATCTTTGAGCTCCATAATCTCCTTCTTTTTTGCATCACCATGCCTATAAAGATAGGGAACATAAACAGAATCCTCAAAAATAACATAGAGGGATGTTCCAATATAAAAATAGAATGTTAGAACAAAGAGAATTAAAGAAATAGAAAGCATAATAGCTGAAGAGAGCCAAAGATGGATTAAAAGATCAACTATTCCCCCTAAAAGAAACATTAAAGCCATCAGATATCCGAGTATCGTCAAAGTTAGTCTAATTACCTTTCTTCTTAGCTCCATATCCATTTCATTATCCCTTTGTGTAAAGATGGCAAGCTACATAATGTCCCGGCTTTGCTTCAATTAATGGTGGCTCTAGTTTATCGCATATACCTGGTTTGAAATACTCGCACCTTGGATGAAATCTACATCCTTTAGGAGGATTAACAGCGCTTGGAACCTCGCCTGTGAACAGTTTTCTCTCTTTCTTTCTCTTCGTTGGATCTGGAATTGGTATGGATTCAAGAAGCAGTTTAGTATAGGGATGTAAAGGATCATTGAACAAATTTTCGGCAGGTGCCAGCTCTACAAGCTTCCCAACATACATCACGCCTATTCTGTGAGCCATATGCCTAGCTACACTCAAATCATGCGTAATGAAAATGTATGTTAATTTTAATTCTCTCTGCAATTTCTTCAGGAGATTTAGAATTTGAGCCTGTACAGATACATCCAACGCGGATGTTGGCTCGTCCAACACAATAAAATCTGGATTTAGAGAAATGG
>WAKY01000088.1 GCA_015523135.1 Candidatus Aciduliprofundum sp. | reverse complement strand
GTGTGGAAGTATTGAAGGTTCAACATCATTTTGCCCATATTGCATCTATAATGGCTGAGGCAAATATTGATGAGATCATAGGCATAGCCATTGATGCCATTGGATACGGGTTGGATGGAAAAACATGGGGAGGGGAAATAATAGAGATTTCACATTCAGGAATTAAGAGATTAGAGCACATAAGTTATTATCCCTTGCCTGGTGGAGATTTGGCCGCTTATTATCCAATCCGCTCATTAATCGGTCTTCTTTCAAGAGTTTATGGAATAGATGAAATTGAAAAGATTATAAGAAAACATTGCCCCGAGGCTGTGAAAACATTAAAATATGGAGAACGAGAACTCTCTTTAATTCTTACACAACTGCAGAAGAAAATAAATGTTGCATATACCTCTTCCACGGGAAGGTTTTTAGATGCCATATCTGTGCTGCTCAATGTATCCTACGAAAGAACCTACGAGGGTGAGCCAGCGATGAAACTGGAGAGTATAGCTATGGATGGCCAAGATCTTAAGTTTAAAATACCCTGGGATAATGGAATAGAAGCTTATCAATTATTTCCTCAAATTATTAATAGGAAAGATAGAAAAAAGAACATTGCCTATAGTGTTCATACATCCCTAGCTAAGGCTTTGGCAAATGCCGCAATATATTACGCTGAAGAACGAGGAATAAAGAAAATAGGTGCCAGTGGGGGTGTGGCTTATAATCAAATAATTATGAGCAAAATGAGAAAAATCATAGAGGAAGAAGGATATGATTTTATATCCACCTCTGAAGTCCCCCGTGGAGATAATGGAATTAGCGTAGGACAGGCATATTTGGGAGGGCTGTATTTAAATAGATATGTAAGGAGGGATGAAATTGAATAGGATAAGAATGGTTGATGGCGCAGGTGGAGAGGCCATGGAGAAACTAATAAAAGAGATCATTCTAGACAACATAGCTCTTAAGAGCGCGGGAAAGGTTTCACTTGATGCTTTGGATGATGGAGCGAGCATAAATGTTGATGGAGAAGAAATGATATTCACCATTGACGGACATACTGTAAAGCCCATATTTTTCCCAGGTGGAGATATCGGAAGACTTGCAGTTAGTGGTACTGTTAATGACCTTGCAGTTATGGGTGCAAAGCCCCTTGCCCTAGCAATCTCTCTCATTATAGAGGATGGTTTCTCAATGAATAATCTGAAAAAGATTATGAATTCCATAGATAAAACTGCCAGAGAGGTACCTGTTCCGATAATAACAGGAGATACGAAGGTGGTGGAGGATAAAATAGGAATTTTTGTAATTTCCGCGGGTATTGGAGGGGCAGAGAAAATTGTTAGAGACTCTGGGGCAAGAGTTGGTGATTTTGTCCTAATAAATGGAGGGATTGGTGAGCATGGATTTGCAATAATGAGCAAACGGGAAGGTATAGAATTTGAAACTTCCTTGGTAAGCGATGTCTCTCCCATATGGAACATTGTTGAAGATGTAGCAAAAGCCATTGGGTGGGAAAACATTCATGCCATGAAGGACCCCACAAGAGGGGGCTTAAGTGAAGCTCTAAATGAAATGGCTTCGAAGGCAAATGTAGGTATAGAGATTGACGAAGGCTCTGTGCCTATAAAGCCACCCGTAAAAGCAGCTAGCGAGATGATTGGTATCTCACCCTTTATTATGGCCAATGAAGGCAAGGTTGTGATGATTGTGGCCGATGGATATCAAGAGGAAGCTTTAGAGGCAATGAAAAGAAATAAAAATGGGAGAGAAGCCGCAATTGTTGGGAGAGTTATTAAAGAATATCCAGGAAAAGTTATAATAAGAACAAAAATTGGTGGAAGAAGATTTATGGAAAGGCCTATAGGTGATCCTGTACCTAGAGTTTGTTGAGGTGAGAAAATGCATGAATGGGCTCTAGCTGATGGAATATTAAAAACCGTCTTAGAATTTGCAGAAAAGCATAACGCAAAGAGTGTGAAGAAGGTTACAATAGTGCTTGGAGAACTGCAGGATGTTGAACTGGAAATCGTAGAATTTGCCTTAAATGAAATGAAAAAAGGAACTATCGCTCAAAACGCAGAATTCTCCTTTAAAGAAGAGGAGGCAATATTTAAATGCAGAAACTGCGGCTATACTTGGAAATTGAAAGATGTTGAAAATAAATTGAATGGAGAGATGAGAGAAGATATACATTTCGTTCCCGATGTTGTGCATACTTTCATATCCTGTCCCAAATGTGGTAGTAGGGATTTTGAAGTTGTGAAGGGTAGAGGCGTATACATCTCTGAGATAGTCGTGGAGGATTGATAATATGATAGACCCAAGAGTAAAGGCTATAGAAGAGAGAACAAAAGATGTCAAAAGGATAATACCCGTTGTAAGCGGAAAGGGTGGAGTTGGAAAGTCCTTGGTATCAGCCACCTTATCTTTAATTCTAAAGGACATGGGATACAAAGTTGGATTATTGGATCTCGATTTTCATGGCGCTAGTGCCCATATAATTTTGAATGCCGATATTTCCAAACTTCCTGAAGAGGAGAAGGGTGTAATTCCTCCAGAGGTGGAGGGATTTAAATTTATGAGCATAGTCTTTTATTCCGAAGATAAAGCCACTCCCCTTCGAGGTATAGAGATAAGCGATGCTCTAATAGAACTTATGGCCATCACGAGATGGAATACCTTGGATTTTCTCATAATTGATATGCCTCCAGGGATGGGGGATCAGCTTTTAGATATCCTCAGATTTTTGAAAAGAGGAGAGTTTGTTGTGGTGGCCACTCCTTCACCCCTCACAATAAATGTTGTCCAAAAACTTCTCTCTTTGCTCATTGAGCAGAAAATGAAAATATTGGGAATCATCGAAAATATGGTTAGGGATCTAAGTACCATCAAAAAAATTGCAGCTGAAAAAAATGTAGAGTATCTGGGTGAAGTGAAATTTGACCCGAATATTGATAGAAGTATAGGGAGGGCAAAAGATATCCTTACAACGAATTTTGGAAGGGATATAAAAAAAATAGCAGAAAAAATTTCAAGGTCCGGGGATTATTAAATCCTCTGCCAATTTATCCTCATTTGCCAATAGAAATTCATCACTCATTTTGAGGCATTTGCGGGGGCAGACATCAACACACTGAGCACAAAAAATACAACGAGATACATAGATCCTTATTTTCAATGGTGCTGCTAATTTTGCACCATCTTTACAGTGCATTATAACCCAATTTTTATCCTTAACCAGTTCTATTGCATGGGAGGGACATACTTGGGCACAGAGACCGCATCCAACGCACTCATCTATGTCGTATTCCAATTTCCCACGGAAACCAGGGGGGGTATCCACTGGAGGATTGATTTTTACCTCCCCCTTCTGAACCTTTTCTATCAAGCCAAGGGTATTCTTAGGTGCATATTTCACAGGAAATTTGTTGGTGAAAGGTTTTTTGAATAGCAATTTTAAAACTTCAAAGAACATCATTTTATCACCTCACAACATCACATCTAAGGCTATTAAGATAAGGGCGAGCAACGAAGCCAGCGTGAGATATCCCCAGTAAACCTTGACCACCTGGTCCACCCTAAATCTTGCCACAGAAACTCTGATGAATGTCATGCAGAAGAATATCACTATCTCCAGTTTTAGAAGAAAGAAGAGGAAATCAACAATAGCCCAGCCCCAGGAGGGTATGGAGATATTGGGTGTTAGAAGAGGTGAGAGGTTGTAGGGGAAAAATATGGCAACTATAAGTGCGGACATTACCACAGTTTTCACAGCATCTGCAAGATAGAATAATCCCAGATTTCTACCTGAATACTCTACAAACACACCTTCCGCAATCTCAGTTTCCGCCTCTGCTATGTCAAAGGGCACCTTGGTTATCTCACCAGTTGTCACAAGAAGCAACACGATGAGAAGTACGATAGCTCCAACTATTCCAAATGGCCCCATAATATTCCAAATAGGATGTCTTGCAAAAGCTGTGAGAGAAAATGCAGCTTCCTGAGGATACAAAGAGGATATTTTCCATACAAGGGCAATTACCGTAGCTGCCAATGGAAATTCATAGGACATCATAAGAACCATTTCTCTCTGCGCTCCCACCGATGCAAAAGGAGAACTAGATGCAAAACCACCGGCTACCATTGCAAGTGATGGTATTGTTAGAAGATAGAGAATTAAAATTACATCCCCATGCCCTTCCAAAATCGGGGGAAATGGTCCAAGAGGGATGTAGAGGAGGATAGTTACAGTGGATGCAAGGCAGAGTATGGGTGCAGCATTATAGAGCCAAGAAATTGCATCTTCAGGCACTATTGTCTCTTTCTGAAATAATTTTTTAACATCCCAAAATGGTTGCCATACAGGAGGACCTACTCTCCATTGCATATGCGCTGCCAGTTTTCTATCAATACCCTTGGTAAGTAGCCCAAAAGGTATGGCAAATAGAGAAATTAAGAAGGAAGCAGCAATATACCATATGACTTCAAAAGCTCCTGTTAGCATTACGCATCAACCTCCTTGTTTTTTTCACGCTTAATTCATGCATATATTCCTTCGTAATCTCATATTTCCTACCCTTCTCATCCACCACAGTAACACGATTTAGACAAGACATACATGGGTCTGTAGAGGCAGCCACTATAGGCACATCTGCAATCTGACCTCCAAGAAGCATGGGTATCCAAGGAAGTACATTATTGTATGTGGGAGCTCTTATTTTCCAAGAGAGGTAGGGATCTTTACCTTTCTCCAGCCTAACATAATGTATATCCTCACCTCTTGGTGCTTCAACCCTTCCGATTCCCTCACCCTCTGCTTTTTTGAGTAGCATTTTTAATTTAACTAAATTCTTCTCAGCCAATATGGGCCCTGAAGGTAAATTATCAACTGCCCACTTTATTATATCAACACTCTGCTTAACCTCAAGAAGCCTTACTATTATGCGATCAAACACATCGGCATGAATCTCTCCATTATATGTATCAGGAGTTATGGCCTTGACTCCATAATCCGCATATGCCCCGTATGGGAAGTCCTGACGAACATCTTTAGGTACCCCAGAAGCGCGGGCTAAAGGACCCACAGCGCAAAGTCTTAAGGCATCTTCCCTTGTTAGAACACCGATGTCTCTCGTTCTCATCTTTATGGTGGGGTCATTGAGATAAATATCCTCAATCTTGGCAAATTTCTCCAAGTAGTACTGCATCCCTTCCTTTATTTTCTTCTTTCCCTCTTCACTTATATCCCTTCTAACACCACCAACCATCATTATTGCCTTTGTAACACGATTCCCCGTGAGATATTCTATCAGATCCATAACTTTCTCCCTTAGGGCCCAGGTGTAATGGAATACAGTATCAAATCCTATCTCATGGGCAGCTACCCCAGCCCATAGAAGATGGGAATGTATTCTCTCCAATTCAGCCATTATAGCACGGATATAATCGGCACGCTCAGGTGGATATATTCCTGAGGCATCCTCCACCGCCTGAACCATACAAAATGGATGACATACATTGCATATTCCACATACCCTCTCAGCCAAATATATATTCTGAATCGGGTTGTTCCTATTCATTCCTAACCATTCTATGCCACGATGAACTTGTGAGCAGAATACATCAACCCCCACTATCTCCTCTCCTTCCACATCTATCTTTAATGTTATGGGCTCGTGAATAGCCGGGTGTAAGGGACCTACTGGTATAGAATAGGTATGTTCACTCATTCTTATCACCCTCCTTCCATGTTTCATCTAATTTATTGAGCATATCATTCGGAAATGTTTCATCCCTACGCCATGGATATTTCCCTTCGGGCCAATTATCGGGTAAGAAGAAATGTCTTGTATCTTTGAGGCCTATGAACTCCACACCAACCATCTCGTGGATTTCCCTTTCAGATATCATCGCTCCAGGTATCAGGTCTGTTATGGTTTCAATTCTCAAGTCATTCTTAGGCAATTTAATCCTCAGGGATATTGTTTTCTCATCATTCTGCTTGCCATAATCAATAGTGAAATGATAGAGGAGCTCCATTTGCTCTCCCAAATCAGTTGCCGAGATAACTGCAAAATGAGGATAATCTTGTATCTCAAAAAGTAATTCCATAAATTTACGGAAATCTTCGCGCTTTATCTCCACAAATATATGGGTTCTCTTTATCTTTTTTGCCCCACAGGGAATTTCTTTAACTTTTACCTCACATTCAAACCTTTCTTTTATTCTATTTACCACATCATCTACTTTCATTTTTTCTCCCTCCTTAATCTCTCCAGTTTCATCCATGCCTTCACAACCCCATCAATTATTGCTTCTGGTCTAGGAGGGCATCCTGGCACATAGACATCCACTGGAATTACCTTGTCCACCGGACCTACAAGATTATAGGACTCGTGAAAAACTCCACCACTTATACCACAGGAGCCTATAACGATAACAACCTTTGGATCAGCCATCTGCTCGTAGAAGCGCTTTACTTTATCTTCCATATCCCTGGTCACTGGTCCTGTAACGAGGAGTGCATCTGCATGCCTGGGAGAGCCAACGAGTTTTATTCCAAATCTCTCAACATCATATCTAGGCGTGAGAGCAGCGAGAATCTCAATATCACAACCATTGCAGGAACCTGTGTTGACATGGAATACCCAAAGTGAACGGTCAAAGCTCTTGGTGGGTAATTTAGGCATTAAGCACCACCCCACAGGATGTAGAGGATGAGCATTATGGCAACTATTCCCACATACCATCCAAGATAATCCCGTATATCACCAGTATGCATTTTCCTTAGAAAATTGTAATAGCCCTTCAGGGTCGAGGTGAATCCCCAGTATATGTTTGAGGCTGATACCATCATAGCTTCCTTGGATTCCGGAGCATAGCCAGAAAGGAAGGGTTTTGTTTGCTCCGTACCCTTTTTATATCTTGAATTTCCCCGAAGCCATATTAAATATGCCACTAGAAGGGCGACAAATATTACCAAGAGCCATAGAATGGGATTCCAGAAGCCATAAGGGGTTAGAAAATCAAGATTCATAAGGAACCACCTCCAAGCACGCGAGTTATATATCCCACAGGGTCAGAAAGGGCGGTGGCAGCTGGGGTCACTAGATATTGCATGGCTATGTTGGGAAACAGTCCAAAGAGAATTATGAAGAATGTCAATATGCCCATTCCCACAAGCATTGGTAGAGGTACCTCCTTAACATCGTACCTCTTGGGACCCATGAAGGCAGAGTGGAATACCTTAACGAAGGATGCTAGGGTAAGTATGCTTACAATCATTGCAATAATTGAAAGTATAGGATTGAATTGATACACACTTTCATATATGAGAAGTTTGGATGCAAAACCGTTAAATGGAGGAATGCCCGCTATGGCTAAGGCACCTATCATAAAGAATATCATGGTGTACTTCATACTGTGCCCTAATCCACCCATCTTATCCAGATCCGATGTGCCAATCCTATAGATTATAGCACCGGCTGTTAAGAAGAGAAGGCCCTTGTACATGGAGTTATTAATAAGGTGGAAAATACCACCCTCCATCGCTGCAAGACCATACTGATTAAAGGCCGTGGTGCCCAGAGTTGCTAATCCAACACCAACTCCAAGGAGCATATACCCTGTTTGAGATACGGAATGGTAAGCCATCAATCTCTTTATGTCATGCTGGACCAATGCCATAGTTACTCCCACAAACATGCTCAACACACCTAGAATTATCAGAAACCAGCCGAGGGTAACCGTATTTGCCGCCAGACCAAAAACAGTAAAGCACATCCTAAACAGGCCGTAGAGAGATGCGTAAGTAGTCGTTACCAGCATGGCACTTATGGCGCCTGGAGCCTTACCGTATCCATCGGGTACCCAGAAGTGCATGGGTATTGCTCCAGCCTTCATTGCCAAGGTTACAGTTAACAGGGCCATTGCTATCTTGTCAAGATTGGAGAATCCCGTGGCTTGCATTCTATAGGCAACCATGGCCATATTTAGGGCATCATACTGCCCATAGAGGATTCCTATGGCGAATAGAACCATAAGGCCACCTAAAGAACTTATTATTGCATATTTGAATGCTGCTTCAACTGCAATACCCCTATCAACCCTATAGGCCACTAGAGCTGCAGATGCCAAGGAGTTTATTTCTAAGAATACAAAGAAGTTGAATAGATCACCTGTGAGCATCATTCCAAGCATGCCTACGGTCATAAGAAGCAGAAGTGTGTAGTATTTATCTTGCCCAGTCTGCTCATTCTCGCAAGATATTGAGTAAATAACACCTGCAAGGGCCACTGTGGATGCGGTAAAGGCCATAAAAATGCTCATGGCATCGACCACAAATATTATCCTTATGGGTATGCCTCCAGAATCTGGAGGGAGGGTAAGATTATATGAAGAGGCCCCAAATACATACACCTTGGTGCCAAAATTAAAAACCTGATAGAGGAGAATTATTACAAATATTTCTGTGAGCACCAGAGCCAGGATAACCCATATATTCCTAGCCCTGGTACTCACCCTTGATATAAGGGATGTGGCGAATGCGGCGATCAATGGGATAGCAATAATAAGTGCAGGTGAATTATTTGCCAAGAATTCCCATATCATTCTTTCAACCTCCTTACCTTTCTTGCATCAAGTGTTCCATAATACCTATAAATCACAACACAGAAGGATAGAAGCATGGCAGTTGTAGCAACCCCTATCACTATGGATGTAAGTGTTAATGCCTGAGGTGTTGGAAGAACCATATAGGTGCTGGGAGCATTGGTATAGATGGGAGCAATGCCTCCTTCCCTATATCCAAGGGATACGAGGAAGAGATTTACACCGCTTTCGATGAGGCTTATACCGATTACTATCTTTATCAGATTTCTCTTGAAAAGAGCTGCATAAAAACCTATGATTATTACTATGGCCACGGTAATATACACCAAATTAAACAGCATTCTTGCTCACCTCCTTGATGTAGTGAAGATAGTACATGATTATGACACCAAGACCTCCTAGAACCTCTATTCCCACTGCAAAATTCATTATTGGCAGGGTACCGGCAGTATTAAGATATCCCGGATTTATACCGTAGGGAACTGGTTGTCCGAAGAGCAGTCCTGTGTTGGCAAGCCAATTATAAAAGAATGATCTACTAATTCCCAGTAGGGCAGTGATTATGAATGTGAGCAAACCTATGGCCTCCGTAGCTGTTAATCTTGTTTTCTTTATCCAAGTTTTTACATTTTTATAACTATAAGCCACGGCGATTAGTGCGACTCCAGTGGCTATTACAGCACCGCCCTGAAATCCCCCTCCTGGAGTAAGATGACCATGAGCAACTATGTAGAATCCAAATATCATTATCAAGGGATAAAGGAAATTTGCTTGAGTACGGACTATTTTACTCATCATTTGGCATCCCTCCTCAGAGCCCTGAGAACCATACCAACTGCAAGAACCGCTGTGAATAGCACCGATGCTTCTCCAAGGGTATCAAAACCCCTGTAGTCAAACACAATGCTCGTCACTATATTGTTAGCCCCTGTCTGATTCTGCCCGTTATGAATGAAATAATCATCCATATCCACGTATCTGGGATGCCCAAATACCAGATGATCCCCCGTAGAATAACCAAAATCAGCTGGATTTATTGAAACATAGAGAAATGCTGCCAGAACAACTATCAGGGCAGTGCACAATAGTAACTTTCTCATTCTTCCACCTCCCATCTCGAAGTGCCCTTAATGGCAAGGATGAATATGGCTGTGGTCAAACCGGCTCCTATTCCAGCTTCGGCTATGGCCACATCGGGTGCCTGTAGAATGTAAAACTCCAGGGATAGTAAGAATGAAAAAACACCCAGCGCAACAGCACAGGCTAATAGATCCTTATATCTTATTGCCAAATATGCACTAATAATAAGCCCCGCAAGGAGCAGAATTTGAAGAAGAGATTCAAATATCATTTCTTCACCTCCTCCAATCTGTCCACAACGGCATATTTGGGCAAAACTCCACTTCTATGGGCTGCCCTGGCAATGGCATGTGCACCCACTGGATTTGTCAAAATCAATGCTGCCATGGCAATGATGGTATGGAGAGCGAGGGTTAGATTCCAAGAATTTCCTGTTAAGTATAATTGTGTGAAAGCCCAGGTAACCACCCCAAGGGATGTGAAGATTGAGCCGAAGGTTGTGGCCTTAGTAGCCGCATGGAGCCTAGTATAAACATCTGGAAATCTGAGAAGACCTATGGATCCGAGGCCATTGAAGATAAGGCCAATTCCAAGTAAAATATAGATGAGATAATCGGTCCACATTTCAGATCCCTCCCTCCAAATATTTTGCAATATATAGGGTTGTTACGAAGGATAAAAGAGCATACACTATGGCTACATCCACATAGATTATTTGATTATAGGCCACAGCCAATATCACCATAAGGGCAACTATGAGCGTGTTTATGGTATCTAAGGCAACAACCCTATCGGGAGCGGTAGGACCCAGAATAACCCTTAAGAGAGAGAGAAAGAGCCATATCATTAAAATGAAAGCTGTTAAAAACCAAACATCAATCATTCAGCAACCCTCCTCGTCCATTCTGGGAATTTCCCGCATACCTTCTTTATATCTGCATATTCCTTCTTCTCTTCACCCTCCGGTATATTTATCCAGTGCACATAAAGAACATTATCTTCATCCACATCCACGCTGAGGGTTCCCGGTGTTAGGGTTATAGAATTTGCCAAGAATGTTATACCATAATCCGTTTTCAATTGGGGATCTATTTTAACTATTCCTGGCCTGATTTTTCCAGTTATCACCCTATAGGCAACATCCAGGTTGGCCTTTGCCATGGCAAAGAAGAAGGGGCCAAAGCCATAGATGAGAAAGAGAAGCCAACGAACAGGATTGAGCATCCTATAATTCCTAGATTTACAAAGATAATTGCGCGTAATTGCACCCACAATCACACTGAGGAATACACCCATAATTATTTCCTCAAGTGACAAAAATCCAAAATTGCCACTACCTGCTGTTAAGACGAGATATATAACAAATGTGACAATTGTTGTAATTATGAATTCTAACATTCAATCACCATATAAGGTAATTACACTAATAAATATATGTTTTTCGTTTTTTTATGATTGAAATTTAAAATTAAAATACGATATTCGTAATAAACAGAGAAAAGAGAATATAGTCTTCAAAAATTATGTAAGAAAAAGATTTAAATTCCAACCCATTCACAAGGTCTATATGCCTTTGAAACCACATGGGTCACTGTAGATATTACCCCATCCATCTTAAGTTTTTTATCTGTAAACTCCTGCAATTCTTTCATACTTAAAAATAAACATTCACAGAGCAAATCATATTCCCCAAGGATTCTATAAAGAGTTATGAGCCTATTTTCTTTCATGAGTTCATTAGCAATATCATCTATATATCTCTTATCCACCTTTATATAAACAAACGCCTTAATGCTGTTCTCCACAGCATGGCAATTTATGAGTGCAGAATAACCTTTTATTATACCTTTATCCTCTAAAATCTTCACTCTTCGTCTAACAGTTGCTTCGCTTACCCCAAGTTCTTTTGCAAGCTCCAAGTTTGAAATTCTAGCATTTTGCCTCAATGCGCAGAGGATTGATAAATCCAGATCGTCCACAGGAATTAATGTTCTATCCATAGATTTCCATCTTGCTATTAAATTGCATCTTAATGGTTTCATTTTACCACCTTTCGTTATCCTTATTGCGCTTTTCGTATTTAAAATTTTCAATTTTGTAATTTTTATAAAATTATACTCCCCTTCTCTCCACCACTCTTATTCTTCCAGGAGGTAATATTTTCAGAGCTTCTTCAACAGATATTCCATATATCTTTGATATCTCTTTGGCAAACTCGTCCTTCTTTATTTCTCCAGGCTCTATCAAAATATACTTGGATGTTCTAACTCTTATAGAATCTGGAGGGGCACACATAACCATTTTCACTTTTTGATATTCTATTTCTCCAACACCAAGTTGCAATTGAACCTTGTGTATATAATTTCTCTTTCCGTGCACTACCCAAGCACCCTTAGCAACATACTCGCCACTCTCACCCATCTTACTGACTTGCGATGGATATACCCAATATGCACTTAAATTTCCAAAACCAGCGTTCCAAGCCTTGCTCATACTCACGGCAAATTGAGCCGCCTCGTGCAATGTTTTATCTCCTATCTCCTTTCCTTCCGATTTTATTACAACACTTGGAGCCCCATGAATGTCTGCGTGCATATACAAATCCCCACTTCCAAGATGCTTCTTCACCACTTCTTCATTTGTCTTTGCATCCCTACCAGCTATAACCAATATGCCTTCAGAGCTTATGAACCATCTGTATTTCTCAAACCAGAATCTGCGGCGATTCTTCCTTATCTCCTTCTTTTTCTTTTCCTCTTTCTTCTTAACCTTTTTCAATTCCTCTTTAGCTTTTTCCAATGCCTCCTTTGCTCCCTTTACCTTTTCCCTCATCTTCTTTGCTATATCATAATAAAGGCCTGCGTTTTCTCCCACACTCTTCTCCACATACAATTTTATTCTCTCCCCATCCAATTCAATTTCCAAAATTTTCCCCTTTCTATCGTAATCCAATTCTCCCCTTCTTACCTTATCCAATATATCCTTGATCTCATTAAAATGACCATATATCAAGTCTCCAATTTTCTTGCTCTTTTCTGCCTCTTGCTCAAAATTCTCAATGGATTTTTCAATCTCCTCAATTCTTCTCTTTACCTTTAGAACTTCTGGGCTCTCACCCTTGCTCTCTCTCTTTATATAATTTCTAAGTGCCTCATTGAAACTATCAAATTTCTCCTCTGGCTCATCAAACATCTTGAGCTCTAAGGGCGAGAAAAATCCAGGGTAAATGTAGCCCCCTGAAAATTCAAAAAGCTCTTCAATTGCTTCCTTTAACTTTTCGCACTCCTCGCCAACATTCTTTGCATTTTTATTCACTCCAGCTCTGATGCATACTTCCTCTGCATACTTTCCAAGGTTGAACCTTCTTGCAAGGGTGCGAACAATATCATATTGGGAAGAATTTATCTCATCACATACCTTCTCTCTATCCTTCAAGGGATGAAGAGATTGTGGAGGCGGAACATAATCTTCACCTTTCATTATTCTTCTGTGTCTCCATTCCCTCTCTTTATAAGCCCTCTCTATAATCCAATCCTTTGTAACTATTATATTCCCATCCCCAAACAATTCAATTATAAGAGAATATCCATCTTGGACTTCAAAGATGACTATCCTATCAAAATTAAGCTGATAAAATTTTACAATTTTCTTTCCCGAAAATCTTTTGCGAAGGAACATGACGAACATGCTCGGCTCTAAAGGAGTCTCTCTATCTTCAAAAAAGAGCCAGCCACGAAGATTAACATACAGAGGCTTTGTTTCACCCTTATATATCTTGAATAGAAATTCTCTCTCGCCAATTTGGTAAATTTTTTTGAAAAAGCCTCCTTCTATAAACTCTCTATTCTCTTGGAGCCAAGCATAGATGTCCAAGGATAGCATTGAATCCTTCATATCCCTTTAATTCCACAATAAGATAAAGATTTTTGGCACAAATTATTTAGGAAATTAATTCATCTCGCTTATGTGAAATACGATGTCGCCATTGTTGGTGCAGGACCTATCGGCTCTTTCATAGCCAAGGAAATTACCTCTTTAGGATATAATGTAGTCATTTTTGAAGAGCACGGCGAGATTGGAAATCCCTCGCACTGCTCTGGATTATTCTCCACACATATATTTGACATTGTGGGAAAAATAGGAATTCTGCATCCTGCAAAAAAGGCAATAATATATGCGCCAGATGGAAGCAAACTAAGAATAGGGGATGATAGGGGAAGGGGATATGTAGTGGATAGGGTAAAATTTGATAGGGAACTAGCCAAGATGGCAGGAGCAAAGGGTGCTGAAATACATTTAAAGGAGAGGGTTAAAAGAGTAAAATATCCTCATATACAAACAAGCAAAGGGGAGTACAAAGCGAAAATTATAGTAGGGGCAGATGGTATAAATAGTATTGTAAGGAAAGAAATGGGAATAAGGGCACCGAAAATTTTGGGAGCTGCCCAGATAATAGCTCCATCTCATTTGGATGAGGATACCGTAGAGATTTTCCTTGGCTCTTCCATAGCCCCTGGATTCTTCGCGTGGAGAATTCCTCTCTTTGATAACCTAGCCAAAATAGGACTTGCAAGCTACAAGAACTCTTGGCTATACCTGAAGAGATTAATGAAAAAATTAAAAATGCAGCCCCTATCCATATCTGGAGGAGGAATACCCATAAACACTGTAGAGAGGACATACACTAGGGGAATGCTTATAGTGGGTGACGCGGCAGGACAAGTGAAGGCAACAAGCGGGGGAGGAGTTTATCCCGGGCTCATGTGTGCAAAATGCGCAATTAATACAATAAAGGATGCATTAGAGCGAGGAGATTACTCTGAGAATACCTTAAAGAATTACGAAATTTGCTGGAGGAATGGAATAGGAAAAGAGCTAAAGTACGCATCATATCTGCACAAAATATACACGAAAATTAGGGATGATGAGTTTAACAAAATAATTAACATTTTGAATGATGAAAAGGTGATGAGGATAATAAACGAGGAGGGTGATATTGACTATCCATCAATAGTGGCCATAAAGATATTTCGCAAAAAGCCATCCTTGATGAAGTACCTCAGTATTCCTGCAAGACCTTATCATAGACGGATTTGAGAAGGGCATCATCCACATGCGTGTATATTTGTGTAGTTGCAACGCTGCTATGCCCCAAGAATTGCTGTATGAACCTTATATCTACCCCTCTGCGCAGCAATGTTGTTGCAAGGGTATGACGAAGAACATGAGGGGTTACTTCTTTCTTTATCCCAGCTTTTTTAGCATATTTTCTAACTATTCTAAATACCTGAACCCTACTTATTTTATTGCTCTTCTGCGATGCAAATAAATACTCCATATCATCCTCTCTCGTGTAAAGATAATTTTGAAGTGCCTCTATGACCTTGGAGCTCACAACCACAATTCTATCTTTATCCCCCTTGCCAGAACGTACATAAACAATTCTCTCATTAAAATCCACATCTTCAATCTTTAAATTGCATAGCTCGCTAACTCTCAATCCGGAATAGGCAAGGATGGAAATTATAGCATAATCCCTAGGATTCTCACTTGAAACTTCAATCAATCTTTTTACCTCTTCCTCGCTAAGATATTTGGGCATCTGCTTTGGCCTCTTTGGTGAGGTTAAATTCTTTGCTGTGTCTAAATTCTTGTATTTGAAATAAGAGCGAATGGCCTTGGTAGCGAGGTAAAGGGAATTTTTGCTGTACTTTCTCTTCGTGGAAAGATACATCTTGTACTTATTTAAATCTCCCGGAGTTATATCCTCAGCCCTCTTCTTAAAATACCTGATCATATCGGCTATAAAATGTGCATACTCTTTAATTGTATTCTCGCTCCTCTTCTCTCCCCTCAAATACTCTTTAAATTTTTCAATTTCGTAATCAACATAATCTCCAAATCTGTCTGACATTAGTCATACATATGACTTATTATATTTAAAACTTTCCCGTATTTTTACAAATTGAGAAATTATCCAAAAATTAAAAATAATGGTACGCTTAATTATAAATGTGGAAAAATTGATAGCACAGGCACAAGTGTACTATATCGTAGGTTACGGTAGAGACCGCTCTGTGTATGATGACAAAAAGTGGATACTAGGCAGAGTTTATTTGACAAATAAGCGGCTTCTTTTCAAAAAATTGGATAGATTTATTGAGGTAAAATACGAGGATGTTCTTACAATAGCTGAGAGAGATAAGTACCCAAGGATATCTCCACCCATGGGCTGGGCTCGTGGAAATATACTGGAAATAAAACATTACGAATTTGGAGATAAAAGGCATATTTTAACTTCCCTCATATCCGCAAATTTTGATGTAACCCTAAAATTGAGAGCTATCTTGACGAAAATGATTGGCGAGAAAGTTGTTGAAATGACTGAAATGCATAAGAAAGTGCTTCTTCTTTTATACACAGGGATGAAGGACAATATTTTAATAAGCTACCTCCTAGACATTGAAATTAATGAGGTTGAGAAGTTAATTGAAGATTTGAAATTTCGGGGATTAATATCTTCTGATCTTATCTTAACCGCGGAAGGCACGAAGGTTGTGGATGAAATAAGGCGTAGATAAAGATTAAAAAGGAAAAAGGAATATGCCCAATTATGCTACTTGAAATAGATGGATGGAAAGTTGGACTAAAATTTTCAGCCTCTCACTTCATACCCTCGCATCACAAATGCTCAAGATTACACGGGCACGATTACGGGGTTAGATTAAGAATATTCGGGGAGCCTAAAAATTGCATATTATACGATTTTGTTGAGTTAAAAAAGGAAGTTAGAAACATTTGTGAAGAACTTGATCACAAGCTTTTAATTCCCCAATCAAAAAAGTATATAAAGCATCATATAAAGGATGAGCGCATATATGTGAGCTTTGGAGATAAGCACTATGTGTTTCCAAAGAGCGATGTTGCCATAATCCCTGTAAATCTCGTGACCGCCGAGGAGCTAGCAAGATACTTCTCAAAGAGAATTGCAGAAAGGATAAAATTCCAAAAAAATGTCAAAGGCATTGAGATTTGCGTGGATGAAGGTCCTGGGCAAGGTGCCTGCAATTACATACCTTTGGGTGATGAAAAATGAAAGCTGTTGTTCTCCTCTCTGGCGGACTTGATTCTTCAACTGTTCTCGCCATAGCACTTGAAATGGGATACGAAGTGCATGCCCTATCCTTTGATTACGGGCAGAGGCATTCAAGAGAATTGGAGAGTGCAAAGAAAATTGCAAAATACTTCAATGTGCCTCATAAAATAATAAAAATTGATTTAAGACAAATTGGCGGGAGCGCATTAACCGATAATATTGAAGTCCCAGAAAGAAATATGGAGGAGATAGAAAAGGAGATACCAATCACCTATGTTCCCGCGAGAAACACCATTCTCCTTTCCCTCGCATTGGGATATGCGGAAGTCATAGATGCAGATGCAATATTCTACGGAGCAAATGCCATTGATTATTCTGGGTATCCAGATTGCAGGCCTGAGTATGTGGAGGCATTTGAGCGTATGGCGAATCTAGGAACAAAGAGAGGAGTTGAGGGAAAGCCCATAAAAATAATAGCACCAATAATCCATATGACCAAGGCGGAAATAATAAAGAAAGG
>WAKY01000087.1 GCA_015523135.1 Candidatus Aciduliprofundum sp. | reverse complement strand
TATATTTCTTATCCAAGGACGGATAATACAGTGTATCCAAGAACCTTAAATATAAATTCAATACTCAAGTCCTTAGAGAAGTCAAAATTCAAGCAAGATGCTTTAAAACTTCAAAAGGAGAGGAGAAAGTATCCTACTAGGGGTAAAAAGGAATCCACGGACCATCCTCCAATAGTGCCCACGAGAGGTGCAAATTTAGAAGGGGATAAGGGCAAGATTTACGAGCTTGTTGTTAGGAGATTTATGGCCACTTTGGCTCCAGATTTAGAGTACAAGGAGAGCAAAGCGAAACTTGCAGTTAAAGATGAAATTTTTGAGGCAAAGGGTAAAGAGCTTGTAAATGAGGGTTGGCTTTATTATTACTCCTATGTTAAGTTTGAAGAAGAGAAAATGCCAATTTTGAAAAAGGGGGATGAAGTCAAAGTTAAGAAAATTGAAATTGAGAGAAAGGAGACAAAACCACCCGCAAGATACACCCAGTCTTCTCTCATAAGGGAGATGGAAAAATTGAATTTGGGAACGAAGAGCACAAGGGCAGAGATAATTCAGAAATTATTTGATAGAGGCTATGTGCGTGGAAATCCTATAAGGCCTACTCAGCTTGGCAAAGCTCTGATTGAATCTCTTGAGAGCAATAATGTGGATGTGATAAAGCCAGATATGACTGCAAAGCTTGAGTTGGATATGGATAAAATTGAAGAAGGCTTAAAATCCCCAAATTTTGTGGTTAAAGAATCTCGTGATATGCTAAAAGATATATTGAGCTCTCTAGAAGAGAATAGGGGTGAGGTGGGGGATAACATAAAGAGTTCAATGCGTAGGGAAATTGGAGAATGCCTCGATGGTGGAAAATTGATTTATTTGGAGAGAAAGAGGTTAGTTGTTTGTGAGAAAGATGGTGAGACAAAGTACTATAATCTCCCGAAGACAGGACATGTTGAATTCCTTGATAGAAAATGCCCAGTTTGTGGATTGCCCTTAATAAAAATAATTCGTAGAGGGCAGAGTCCTGAAATAAGGTGTTTAAATCCAAAATGCGAGTACAATCGCAAAAAGGATGTTGTGGGCAAATGCCCCAAGTGTGGAGGAGATTTGGTAATTAGACAATCAAAGAATGGAAAGAGATTCATCGGATGCTCAAATTATCCAAAATGCGATGTAACATATCCTCTTCCCCAAAAGGGAGAGGTTATACCTGCGGGAGAAGTATGTCCTTACTGTGGAGCGCCGCTTTTAATTTTAAGAAGGAAAGGAAAGAAGGACTGGAAATTCTGCCCAAACATCAATTGCGAGTACAATAGGAGGAATAAGGATGAAAAGTGAGAGTATAGCGCAGCTCAACATGATGCTCATATTTCTAATTGCCAATGTAATGGCTCTTCTCCTTTATCCAGCTTACACGATATATGAGGGTGGTTTAGGTGAGGAGGGTAGCAATCCATGGGTAGCTGTCTATTATTTAATTTATGTTATTGCAGCTACTTTGCTCATAATATTCATTGCAAAGAAAGGTAAGAAAAATCTTCTTCGTGGAATTTTTTATTTTGCCGTAGCTTGGGCCATGTGGTACGCTTTATTCCCCCTGTTTTACTATTTTGTTATACCTTATTCCGATTTAATTTCCTTAGGAATGTCTATAATCATTACCATAGGACTAATAAAGTATCCGGAATGGTATATGGTAAATTTGGTTGGCATATTAACAACCGTGGGAATTGCTCTCATATTTGGATTGAGTTTAACTCTCTTGCCCATAATAATTCTTCTAAGTTTATTTGCCATATACGATGCCATTGCAGTTTATATGAGCAAGCATATGGTATATTTGGCAGATTCTGTCATTGAGCACAAATTACCCGCAATGTTTGTAGTTCCGGCAAAGAAGGGGTATTCTTTCAAAAAAGCCTCTGGCAAACCTGTGAAAAGGGGAGAAAGAGAAGCATACTATATGGGATACGGAGATGTGTTAATTCCAGGAATCTTGGTGGTGGCAGCAGAGCGAAATTTTGGGATGCTTGCGGGAATTTTTACTCTACTTGGCGCTCTTGCAGCTATGCTCCTCCTATTTGTGATGGTTAATACGGGTAAGCCTCAGCCGGGATTGCCTTATTTGAATGCAGGAGCCCTAGCGGGCCTAATAGTATTCTTGATACTTTGATTAAAAATTTTTATATTCTTGTTAGGTATACCCTAACCGATGAAGAGAGGAATAGCCATTGCAATAATTGCAATTGTTACGTTTGCATCGTTTATTTCCTTTCCAATTGCTTATGGTAATGAGGGAAAGATAAACATTGTGGCAACTCTTCAAATATATTCTTATTTTGCAAAACAAATTGGTGGAGATTATGTAAACGTTGCTTACATAGTACCTCAAGGGGAGGACATTCATTCTTACTCTCTTAAATATGAAGATATAGAGAAATTGGATCATGCTGATTTGGTAATTTTAGCATCCAGCGAGTTCTTTGCAATTGATAGGGATATAAAGGAAAAGGTTGTTGATAAAGAAATTTTAGATTTTGAGAATTATAATGCTACGCTTTATCCTCTTGGGAATATGGAAAGAAATGTACATGGATACTGGCTTTATCCATCAAATGTGATAAATATAACCTTGGCAATAAAGAATAAATTGGAGAAGATGGGTCCTCAGCATCGGAGTTATTATGAGAACAATTTTTTGAAACTTAAGAATGAAATAGAGAACACTTTGCAAACAATCGAAGTGTTGAAAAATGAGAGTGGAATGGATGGTAAGAGTGTTCTCCTTGCAGTCCCCGGAGTCTTCTATGTTGTCAAAACTATGGGATTGAATGTTAAGGGCACGATTTTAGAGGGGCCGCATCAATTCATAAGTGAAAACGAATTGAAAGCTATTAGGAAGGAAATAGAAAATGGCAATATAAGTTGTATTGTGAATGCTGAAGGACTGCAATCTTCAAAAGCAGGACAGATTGCAATAGAGCTATCTAGGGAAACGGGCGTTAAAATTGCATATATTGATATTTTCTCTACGGCAAATTACACCGCCTTGCTTTTGAAGGATGCATCTATATTGACTGGTACGAATTATATTTACAGTTATGGTATGGAAAAATGTGATTATGGATTTTATATACTTACTACTATACTTGTTGTTGCAATAGCAGTTATACTTGCTTACATTGCCTATAAATATAGAAAAGAGTTACTAAAATAAAAATTAAGATTTATACGATGGAATTCGCTCTAACAGCATCCCCTCTATTTTCAATGGTTTAAGCATTTTTGCAATTTTAACTGCTTCGTCAAGTTTTGCTTTACTATCGGCGTATATGGTATACAGAACTTCACCACTGTCAGTTTTCTCACTCTTCTTTTTGTTCAATATTATTCCAGCTCCCTTGTCCTTTGGTGCTCCTGCGGTTCTTGCAATTCTGACCAGAGCTTTGTTGGAAACTATAGAAATATATCCTTCTTCTGGTGAGTGTATATCTGCTTTGTACTTTCCAATAGGCACATCCTCGCTTTTTTCTATTCCCCTTGAGCCCTGTGCATTAATTATTTCCAAGAATTTCTCTCTTGCCTTACCACTTTTTAGAATATCCTTTGCCATCGCCTTGCCTTCTCCTCTCTCTGCTATATTTCCAAGTTCTAAAAGCATGCCTGCAATATCTGTTGCCTTCTCAATTAGAGAATGGCTTACCCTTTTTCCCTCAAGTGCCTGCATTGCCTCTCTTGCCTCTAAGGCTGGACCTATTGCCCTTCCGATTGGCTGTCCACCATATGTAACGGCTGCTTCTAATGTTATTCCTAGCCTTTCTCCTAGTTCTATGAAATCCATAGCATACTTTCTTGCAGTTTTCTCATTTGGAACCTTTGTTTCTGGACCCATTGGAATGTCCAAAACCATGTAATTCGCTCCTACAGCTTTTTTCTTAGCCATCACGCTAGCTAAAACCTGAGAATGCGGATCTATACCGAGAGGGTATTCTACATGTACTATTTTATCATCTGCAGGGGCTAAATTCACAGCTCCACCCCAAGTTAAAGTTGCGCCTACTTCATCCACAATTCTCCTTATATCATTAACACTTAATCTCACATTGGTTAGAACTTCCATAAGATCTGCGGTTCCAGCTGCACTACTTATTGCTCTTGATGATGTTTTTGGTATTTTTAACCCTGCTGCAGCAGCTATTGGCACTGCTATTGGTGCGTATTTATTGCCCGGAACTCCTCCAATGCTATGTACATCAAAAACGGTATATTCAAAATCAATGGTCTCTCCGGTATCAACCATTGCTCTAGTCATCCATTCTGTCTCGTCCATATCCATGCCGCGAATTTGTATTGCAGTTACATAAGATGCAAGCTCAATGGTAGATAGGTTATCTTCTACAATATCTTTAATTATCTCGTATATTTCATCCTTGGTCAGTTTCTCACCAAAAATCTTTTTCTTAATATAATCAACGCTTATAGGTCTCATTGTGGGTGCAATCTTTACAACATCCCCATTCTTTACATTCATCTTCTCGCTAATTTCTATGAACATGCCTATTTCTCCCTTCTTTATCATACTCTCCGATATATTCACAATGGCAGTTGTTATTGAGCCCTTTCTAGCAACCTTCACCCTGTCTTGTGGATGTAATCCAAGCTCCTTTGCATCCTCTTCATTCAAAATAATCTCAAGACCTCCAACCTCAATGTCTATCCTCTTTACTTTCAATTCCAACATTCATCACCTCCTTTATTATTTCATATGCTAAATACGGAGATATCACACCAAGCTCTGTTACGATGGCATCTATGTACTCGGGAGGAGTTGCATCAAACACTGGGTTGCGGAATTTTACCCCTGGAAAATCCTCAGGATTTGCAATCTCTCTGGGATCTCTCTCTTCAATCTTCACAAGCTTGCCTATTACAGTCTCTGGCGAGAACTTGTAAGTTTCGGCACAGACAATAAAAGGCACTCTTGTTTCATAAGCAGCTAAGGCAATTTGTGATGTTCCAATTTTGTTAATCACAGCACCATTGCTAGCTATTGTATCTGCTCCCACTACAACAATATCAACATCTTTCATAAAATAACGTACTGCAGAATCAACAATCATAGTTACATCTATCCCTTCCTTTGCCAAAGCCCTTGCAGTTATGTGTCCCTGCATCCATGGCCTTGTTTCTGTGTTAAATACCTTAATATCTTTCCCATCTTTGTATGCTTGCACTATGCATTGTATTGCTGCTGAAGAATTGCAGTGGGTTAATATGGTTGCGCCATCTGGTATCCTACTTGCACCGTACCTTCCAATTATTTGCAGTGCCTCCTCTGATCTTTTAATGAAATCTTCTGCGTTTTTTATTATAGATTCTCTGAGCTCTTCCAAAGTGGTCCCTTGCTTGCGATTTACAACATAGTAAATTGCATTGCGAAGAGAAACTGCCGTTGGTCTAGTACTCAAAAGATAATTTTTAACCTCTTCTAACTCCTTTAGAAACTCTTCCTTACTGCCCTTGAAATCCTCTGAAAAATATTTTAAAGCGAGGGCTGCAGCCCTGCCAATACGTCCAGCTCCCCGTATTTCCATGCTCTTTATCTTTTCCCCAATATCCCTAACTCGCGCGTACATGGAATTGGTGTAATGGGAATTATCTTATTTATTCCTTTTGCTCTTCTTCCATTGCATCCACAATGGCCTGATTGGCAGAATCAATCAGCTCTTTGAAATTTTTCTCAGCTTGAGAATACTTCTTCATACTCTCTGTATCCATAATCTTTTTCTCTAAATCTTGAAGCTCTATCATACTATCATTCACATTCTCGCCAGTCATCTGTCTAAGCTGAATCTCCTGCGCTTTTGCATTATAATCATTTAAAAGCTTTTGCGTATCTTCATCCTCATTTAATGCCCTTTCTGCCTCAACAAGCTCTTTATATTCATCAGATTCCTTAATCGCCTTGCCAAGCTCCTTGGCTTTGTTCAAAATCTCTTCCTTTGTCATGCACAACCCTACACTTCATATTTAATAAATCTTTTTACAATTTTAGAAGTTCCATTATCTCCACTTCTTCCTTGCCATTCCATATTTTTCTAGGTCCCTTTTTCTCTGCTTTTAACATTAAATACTTATTCTTTTGATTTAGTGGGATTATGAAATACTCCTCATAATCTTCGCCGTTGAAAAGCACGATTTTCATTTTATTCTCGCTTCTCTCTCCCGTGGATGGGTTTAGATACTCATATCTAACAAATTTTCCATAATCTACAAGGTTTCGCACTTCAATTTTTCCCTTTTTGGATTTTGTTAATACCTCTTGAGGATACTCCATATTTTCAAAAATGTAAAGAAGGGTTAAATAATTAACTCATGGGATAGTTTGGTGCCTCACTTATTATATTAACATCGTGGGGATGACTTTCCCTTAACCCTGAGCCCGTGATTCTAATGAATTTCCCCTTGCTCCATAGTTCTTCTACATTTCTCGCGCCTACATAGCCCATGCCTGATTTCATCCCGCCTGTAAGCTGGAATATTACCTCTTCCACTTTGCCCTTATAAGGTACAGCTGCCTCCACACCTTCAGGTACCAATTTACCCTTTCCAAGCTTGCCATAGCGGTCTGATATACCCTTTTGCATAGCTGCTATACTTCCCATCCCTCTATATACTTTGAATTTTCTTCCTCCTATTATCATTTCTCTTCCAGGTGCTTCCTCTGTGCCAGCAAGCAAAGAACCAAGCATAACCGCACTTGCACCTGCGCTTAGAGCTTTTACAATGTCTCCAGAGTAGCGTATTCCCCCATCTGCTATTACAGGCACACCGTATTCTTTGGCAACATCTGCTGTTTGGCTTATTGCCTCTAATTGAGGCACACCTATTCCCGCCACAACCCTAGTTGTGCATATTGATCCGGGGCCTATACCAACACGCAGGGCATCAACATCCAAGGAGATTAAATCCTCAGCTGCTTCCCTCGTTGCTATATTTCCTGCAATTAAATCAACATCCACTTCTTTCCTTATCTTCTTTATGCTCTTCATAACATTCTCGTTGTGAGCGTGGGCAGTATCTACGACAATAACATCCACTTCCGCCTGCAATAATCTTTTGGCTCTCTCAATATCAAAGGGGCCTATGGCTGCGCCTACCATCAACCTACCTTCTTTATCCCTCAGTGCATTCGGGTACTTCTCCCTTTTAAGTATATCTTTTGCAGTTATTAGTCCCTTCAATTTTCCATCTTTTACAATGGGTAATTTCTCAATTCTGTTTTTGTGCATTATTTCTATTGCCTCCTCAATGGATATACCTTCAGGAGCGGTTATCACATCCTTTGTCATTAGTTCGGATACTTTTATCTTACCACCCCTATAAAATC
>WAKY01000086.1 GCA_015523135.1 Candidatus Aciduliprofundum sp. | reverse complement strand
GGTGGTGGAACGGGTACTGGAAGTGCCCCCTACGTTGCAAAACTAGCAAAGGAATCTGGAGCATTGGTGCTATCAGTTGTAACCCTACCATTCAAAGCAGAGGGAAAATTGAGGATGGAGAATGCAATGTGGGGCCTTGAAAGGCTCCGCCGCTATTCTGATACAACTATAGTTATACCAAATGATAAGCTATTAGAACTCGTCCCAAGATTACCATTAAATGAGGCATTCAAGGTAGCTGATACAGTTTTGATGATAACAATTAAGGGCATAACGGAAATTCTTACAAAGCCCGGATTGGTAAATGTGGATTATGCAGACCTGCGCACCGTTCTTGGCTCTGGTGGAGTTGCTATGGTGGGAATAGGTGAGAGTGATAGTACTCAAGATAGAGTCAAAGAGGCTGTGGATGAAGCCATTAACTCACCTCTCATAGATGCAGACATAAGCGATGCCACTGGAGCTTTAGTAAGAATTGTAGGCGATGAACATATGAGCGTTACAGAGGCGCAGATGGCAGTTGACCTTGTACAGAAGAAAATCAACCCAATGGCAAAGATTATATGGGGCGCAAGCGTAGATCCAGAAATGGAAAACATGGTCCAAGTTCTAGTGGTGCTTTCAGGTGTAAAATCCCCATATTTCATTGAGAAAGGAGGGTCTTTAAAGGCTGCAAAGAGCATTGCTGGAGAAACCTTAGATGCAGATATTGATGTGATTGAATAACTGAGGATTTAAATGAAAAAGAATGAACTCCAAAGTGCGGAAGAGAAATTTCAGTTCTACAAGGAGAGAAGAGATGAGTTTAACGCTCTGGCAAGAGAGGCAAGGGAAGAGAGAGATTTAATAAATGAAGAGAGAAAGAAAATAAAAGAAGAACTTCAAAAGGAAAGAGATGCAAGGGATTCTATCGTTGCTCTTATGAAAGAGCGCAAAGAGAAGAAGAATGAGTACCGAGAGAAAATTTTGGCCATTAAAAAGTATATGAGAGAACTGCACAGAAGTTCTGGAAACACCATAGAAGCAGAGTATATCAGAGTTGACGATGAGATAAAAAAGATTGAAAGAGAGCTACAGATAAAACCGCACAGCTTAAAAGATGAAAATAAACTAATAGATAAATTGAGGGAATTAACTCGAAGAAAAGAGGAGCTAAAAAAGGAAATAGAAAAGAAAAACAAAGTTATAGGTGAAGTGAAAGATTTGGAAGGTGAACTGGCAAATCTTCAAATTTTAGAAAATAAAGAGAGAGAAGAACTTTCCAATTTATACGAAGAGCAAAACAAACATCATAAAAAAGTCCTTGAATTAAAAGAGAAATTAAAATATCTTACAGAGAAGATGGATGAAAAGCATCAAGAATACTTAAAATACAGGGAAAAAGCGGATACTTATCATCAAAAAGCTCAAGAGATGCTAAAAAAGATAATTGAAATAAAGGGTGAGTACAAAAAAAAGAAAGAGGAGGAAAAATCAATATTAGAAAGTTTGGAAAAAGATGCAAAAGAGAAAACAGAAGTAAAAGATGTTGATGTTGAAAAATTTATAGAGACATTAAAGAAAAAGAAAAAGATATCTTATCCATAAAAGAAAAAAATGAAAAATATAGCCACGAGCATTAAAATCGCAGCCAATATTGATATTTTAGCCATGTTTTTATCAGAGCCGAAAACAATAGGATTTGGCCCTATTAGCACAACACCACCATATTTCACCTTCTTTTCTCCATGCTCTTTTGAATCTTTTGGCTCTCCATAGCTTTCATAATTTACATAATCATAATTATTATAATTCTCCTCATAATAGTCATTTACAGTCTCTTTCACGCTTTGGAAGGGCGCAAAGAATAGCAAAATCATCCCTATCATTATTAAAAGTATTGCCAGTAGAGAATAAGTTCCAGAGCCATAGATAACAGGAAAAATCAAGAAAAGAGATACGTTTGCCTCACCTATAGCAACGGCATAAAAGAGTAGCGCTATACCTACAAATATGAGCAAGAAAGATAAATGGTACAACCGCATACGCTCACCTCAGCTTATATCCACAATTCCTGCAATACTTATCCTCGCTGCTAACCTCAGCTCCACAATTGGGACACTTATAAATGAACACTAACTTTGCCCCGCAGTTCCAGCAATATTTATCTTCGGGCCTAACAACAGCACCGCAGTTTGGACAATGAAGTTCTTCCTCTTTCTCCTCTTCCTCTTCAATCAAGGGTGTCACAACCAGAGGTTTTTGCTCTTCCCTAGTGGGTATATTCTCAGGTAACTCCCCACTATCAATTATTCTGTTGCTTTTAACTGCAAGCTTTAGGGCTTCGCTGTAATCCCCCATATCAAACGCTTTTTTTGCCTTCTCCACGTAGAGCTTAGCATACTCCTTCAACTGCCCATCTTCCATCTTAACAATCTTCTCCTCTACAACTCCTATTTCAAATTTTGATTGGAGATAATTCGGCGGTAATTTTTTTACAAAGTCCTTAATTTGCGGAGGCATATCATCTTTTTCTGGCTCTTCCTCAATCTTCTTTATAATTTCCAATTCTTCTTTTACCTCAGGACTTAAAGAATCCTCCACTTTGCTTTCTTCTTTCAAACGTAGAAGAGCCCTCTTGGCATTATTGGTTATATCTATTGACTCCAAATACCTTTGATTGTTGTAGGCCCTCTCCGCCTTTGCAATCATACTCTCCACCGGTTCAACATTATGACCCTTATTCTTCATAACCTTAGTCATCGACTTAACAATTTGAATTTGATTATAAGCATCATCTTCAACACTGCTCTCTCCCAATCTAGTAACCTTACTAGCTGCTCTTCTTTTAAGAAGCATTAAAGCTGCAGCTATTCCAACTATAAATACCACAATGAAGATTACGAAGAATACAAATGTTGCTGTGGCATCTAATGCCATCGCTTTCCTATCCCCATACTCCTATAAAAACATTTTGAGGTATACACCGCAGAAAGGACTTTATATATGAAATTTATAAAGGGGCCCAATGATATTCTCTAAACGTATACAGAAAATGTCCCCATCGAGCACTCTTTCCCTCGTGGAGCTTGCAAATAAATTTAAAGAGAAGGGCTATAATATAATTTCTTTAGCTGTTGGGGAACCAGATTTTACCACACCCGAATCTGTCATAGAAGCAGCATACCAAGCTATGAAGGAGGGAAAAACACATTATACACCTCCAACAGGAATCACAGAATTAAGAGAAGCAATAGCTGAGAGATATAGGGAGGAGAATGGGGTAAATGTGGATGCAAATAATGTAATTGTAACTCCAGCAAAATTGGGTATATTTATGTCTATTTCCACATTCATAGACCCCGGAGATGAAGTTTTAATCCCAGATCCCGGATGGGTATCATATAGGGAGATGGTAAATTTTGCAAGGGGCAAGCCCGTTGGAGTTCGGCTCGTGGAGGAAAAAAACTTCACTATGGACATTGATGATTTAGTAAATAAGATAAATTTTAAAACTAAGGTTCTCATAATAAATTCACCCTCAAATCCAACAGGATCTGTATTGAATTACGAGGATTTAAAAGCAATTAGGGATGTTGTTGTGGATTTTGATTTAATCCTTATAAGCGATGAAATTTACGAGAAGATAATATACGAAGGAAAGCATATATCCCCAGGAGTTTTTGAAGATTTATTAAATTACACCATAATTGTAAATGGATTCTCCAAGAGCCACGCAATGACAGGCTGGAGGATTGGATACTTAATCGCACCACACAGCTTTATACCACAGCTTGAGAAGATGCAGCAACATACGATATCCTGCGCTCCCAGTATGGCTCAGTACGCAGCTTTACAGGCTCTGAAGGAAAAGGATGCGGTAAAGAAAATGGTTGAAGAGTTTAGAAAGAGGAGAGATTTTGTATACGAGGAAATTTCAAAGATGAATGGACTGTATGTTAGAAAACCGAGGGCAACATTTTATATGTTTCCTCGCTATGATTTCGATATACCCTCAAAGCAATTTGCAGAGGAGTTGATGATACAAAAGCAAGTTGCCGTCACTCCTGGCTCCGCCTTCGGTCCTCATGGGGAGCATTACTTCCGCATCTCATTTGCAACATCTATGGAGAACCTAAAAGAGGGGTTAAGAAGATTAAGAGAGTTTATTGAAGGCCTTTGAGAAAATATTAAATCTATCCCCCCTATTTTCATATATGCTTATATTCGCCTCAGATGTACTTGCCGGAATATTAATCGTAGTAGCATTGATTTTGCTAATTGTAGCAATAGTGGCATATAGGAGATACAAACTCAAGGCTGCAATTATATCATTCTTTGTTTTTCTACTATTCTTAATCAAAGGAATAATTTACGAGATCAATCTTTATTACTCTTGGGATTTAAACATTATTGCCATTTTCCTTGGGATAGATGTTGCAATTCTTATCTCTCTTTACTTCGCCCTTGCTCTCAGGGGCTGAAATTATGGAGGACATTGAGTCAAGAAAGAGGATTTACGAGGAAATTGTAATGAATCCAGGATTGCATTTTAGAGAATTGCAAAGAAGATTAAAAATGCCCACAGGGATGCTAGAGTACCATCTCAATGTTATGGTTAAAGATGGAATAATAATTACTAGGGAGGAGGGAAGATACAGGAGATTCTTCGCAAACTCTGTGATGTCATCCAAGGAGAGAAAAATTTTAGGAGTACTAAGGAACTATATTGCAAGAAAAATAGTAATTTTTGTATTAGAAAATGAGAAAGTCAATCATAAAAAAATCATGGAGTATATAAATCTCAGCCCTTCAACAGTGTCTTATCATCTAAACAAACTAGTTAAAAATGGAATTTTAAAAAGAGAGATAGTGGGAAGGGAGAACTATTATTCTGTTACAGATCCAAAGCTTGTGGCATACACAATAATAAGGCATAAAAAATCTTTCTTAGATTCTCTTGTTGATAATTTTGCAAAAATATGGGAAGAAAAAATATGAGAGGTGCATCAGTGGGATTTTGATTTTTTAACTCCTACCGCTGCAACAATGACAATAACAATTATCGCTGCTACTATTCCCCAAAGCATCGCGGTAGATATACCTGCTGGAGTATTGCTATTCTCATTTGAGCTTCCACTATTACTATTGCCTCCATTGTTCACATTTCCTCCACCGTTAACTCCACTAGTGCTAGCTTCACTCTCCACATCTATCACATGCTCAGAAAAATGAGGCAGATAAATAGCGATACTCAATGTATCATTGTTATAACTGATAGCATAAATTGCTTGCACACTGCCATTTAGAATGGACTCCACACTTGTTTCATTTATCTCTTTACCATCAAATTTTACCACTAAATGCATAGAAGAATTGTAATTTAACATTGTACGATTCACATTTACAACAATGATTCTCCCACCGTTTACTCCATCTGCAGAGACGTGTATTTGGATATGATTCCTTTTCTCCATAAGTAGATTTGCGTGCATTCCATATGTGTAATTTACAAAATCTGTTCCATTGGGTTCTATATACATCTCACCTCCAAGCTTTTGTTCCTGCAACCCTTTTATTTCCATATTTTTCATTTTCTTAGGAATATTTCCATTTGCAGGCTCAATAAATATCACACTTGTTGTTCCATTATCTTTTGTTTTTATGTAAATTGTATTATTCTTGAGGGATAGAAGAGAGCTGGAAGTAAACAGATATGCAGATGCTTTTCCACTCAAAATTATAGTATTATTTGAAAGAGTTGCATTTACTCCATCTGCAAGCTTATATCTTAAAATATCTTGGCCATGGGTTACTATGTGAAGCACGCCCACCGGATTATCGTGTGCCATTATAACTCTCCACATGTAACCATTTTTATGGGTGCTATTCCATCCGAAAGGAGTTGCAACACCATAATAGAACAATCTAGCTCCTGATATCTTCACATGCCCCATTGTACTATTCTCATAGGTTATTTTCTCAAAAATTGTTATATTGCCTACCGTGTAATTTTCAATTACTCCACTCTTGGCATCTATCTTAAAACTCACAAACTTGCCTTTTGCAACTCCATTGCTGTACTCAAAATGTCCAGAGTATACTGGATGCACATTCTGATGCCCACCGGCAGATACCACAGTGGCCGTAGCAGGTATGGCTAATAGAATTGCCAGTACCAATATCCACATTCTCTTCATTTTTATCACCATTTGCTCATTCTAGCATCTATATAAGCGATTTATGGTACAATCTTCGAATATTGGTACATTTTTCGAAGCTTCGAGTTTTGTACCAAAATTCATTTAAATAAAGGTTTTATCTCATTATATGTGAAAAGAACATTTGCCATGGCAGCTATAATCTTCGTAATTTTTGCATCCTTTACAATTAGTTCTAATGCTGAATCTCCACAATCTCCAGTTAACATAGTTTTTGATGGGCAAAATGCAACTGTGAGAATATCCATAAACAATACACATTATTTCTCCCTACAATTCAGCAAAATATACCTTGTAGAGAACTCACATATTCCAAGAATTCAAGGACTTAGAGGCGAGAGCATTAAAAATATGCAAGTTGAAAAAACAAGGGGATATGACAGTGTGATGGGAAACTACACAAAGATAACTATGTGGAAAACAATAGAACTCACACACATACCTGGGAGGTACAAAAATTCTAATATAAAAATTACAATGGATTTCTATATTGCAGATAAAGCATACCAAAAAGGAGATTTTAATGTGAATAGAAGTACAATAAGATATGACACAAAAATAGAGAGCTCCACTAAAAACACATACATTCTTCTTGAAGAGCGTATGAATTACAGAGATTTACCACTTACAAGCTCCCATGTTTTTGAATGTAATCACACAGGAAACAGTTGGATGAGGATGAATAGAAGCTTAGATATTGAGGAACATAGATTTGGACACGATCACAAGGGCATAATTGGCTTTGGTCATGAGAAAGTTTCTCTGGAATATATGTGGGATTATCAAGATAGTATTAGAACATTTTACAAATACGATGGCTCACAATTATCACTTTACTTCTCATTCAAAAATACAAACGGCTCAATTATTCAAGATCCTTACATCTATCTGCCAGTACCTATAATAAATTCAAATCCAATTGTACAAGGTATGCAAAATGCGATAAATTATGCAATTGACCACGCTTTATCCTTGGGTATTGGATTAATCATAGCCGTCGCAATAATTTTTTCCGCCCCTTTGATGAAAAGAATTCGTTTGTAGCTCTAAAAACTACAAAATTTTTAAAATATATGCCTTTTCTATCTATGCGGGGATCATTATGTATGTAATACAACCATCAAAATTAAAGAAAGGATTGCCCAAAGAGACGAAGAGCATTTGCCCAGTGTGCGGTAAAGTAATACCTGCTACAATATATGAGGAAGATGGAAAAATTTGGTACAAGAAAACATGCCCAGAGCACGGAGAGTTCAAAGATATATATTATGGAGACGCAGAAGTTTGGTACTGGATGGAAAAGTGGGGAACCATACTAGACGGAATAGGCCCTGAATATCCAAAAATCCTAAATGGATATTCTGATAAACATTATTCTTACACCGCTCTTGCAAATTTAGACTTGACAAATAGATGCAACCTTAGATGCCCAATTTGCTTTGCCAATGCCAATGCAGCCGGTTATGTTTACGAACCAGATTTTGATACAGTAGTAAAAATGATGAAATTCTTGCGTGAGGAGAGACCAGTACCCACACCAGCAATACAATTTGCAGGTGGAGAACCTACCATATACCCACGCTTCTTCGATGTTATTAAAAAGGCAAAGGAGCTTGGATTTGCTCAGATACAAGTGGCAACTAACGGAATCTTGATTGCCAACCAGAAGGATTTTGCACAAAAAATGGCAGATGCCGGGATGCATACAGTATATCTACAATTTGATGGTTTTAAGGAGAGCACATACTTAACTGCAAGGGGCGTAAATCTTCTACCCATAAAGATGAAGGCCATAGAGAACCTTCGCAATGTGAAACCAAAGCCATTGGCAACGGTGCTTGTGCCCACTGTGGTTAAAGGAGTAAATGATGATGAAGTGGGACAGATTGTAGAATTTGGATTACAAAATTTGGACGTTATACGTGCTGTGAATTTCCAGCCAGTATCTCTCTCTGGAAGAATTCCCCAAGGAGAGCTCTTAAAGATGCGCTATACTACGGGAGATTTGATTCGTGATTTACATGAGCAAACAGATTTCATAGAGAAGACTGATTTCTTCCCAATACCCGTAGCTGCTTTATTCTCTGAGATAGCATCACAAATATTCAAGCAACCAAAACCTGCTTTCACAACCCACCCCGCATGCGGAGCTGCAACATACATATTCCACGACTATAACAAGAAGAAAAATATCCCAATTACGAGATTTATAGACATTCCTGGATTAATAGAAGAACTCACACCGCTCACATTTGAAGAGAAATTTGAAAAGAAGAGTAAACTTGGAAGTATTTTAACTCTTTACAAGATTCTAAAGAAGCATTACGATAAGGATTATGCACCAACCGGGTTCAAATTAAAAGAGATTGTCGGCGTATTTGAACAGGGTACCAAAGATTCATTGGGCAAGCTTCACTGGGATTCTATGTTCATAGGCGCAATGCATTTCCAAGATGCTTACAACTATGATATAAACCGCGTTATAAGATGTGTTATACACTATGTTACCCCGGATCCAAGCATAATACCATTCTGCTCATACAATACTGGACCTACATTTAGAACAAAGATTGAGCAGAAATATTCAATAAGCTTGGAAGAGTACAGAAAGAGACATGGAAATGTGGTGGGCGTAGAGGGATAAGCATGATGAATGTTGATCCAGCCATATGCAATTACTGCGGTGCCTGTGTTGGATCTTGCCCAGTGAACTGCATGTTCCTTGATGAGACAATAGTGAGAATTAACGAAGATAAATGCATTAAATGTGGATTCTGCATACGTGCCTGCCCTGTAGGAGCTATATCTGCGGATTGGTGGTCAGAATGAAAAAGTATGAATACGATGTACTTGTCATAGGGGCTGGTCCTGGAGGAAGTATGGCCGCAAGATACGCTGCTCGCCATGGACTCAAAGTATTACTTATCGAGAAAAGGCCAGAAATAGGCGTACCAGTACGCTGCGCAGAGGGGATATCAAGGGCCTGGATGGATGAAGTTGAAATTGAGCCACAGGAGAAGTGGATAGATGCTGAAATTGATGGAGCAAAGATATACTCGCCTGATGAAAAGAGTATAATAAAATTATCAGCAGAGCAAGCTGGAAATGAAGTTGGTTTCGTTCTCAATCGCGAGTACTTTGATAAATACCTTGCCTCCTTAGCAGCTCAGGAAGGAACAGAAATATGGCTAAAAAGTCCGGCAGTGGAGATAATAAAAGAAGATGGTTATGTTCTCGGAGCTATAGTAAGAAGATTTGGAGAGAACGTTGAAGTACGTGCTAAGATAATTATTGGAGCAGATGGTTTTGAATCTCAAGTTGCCAGATGGGCAGGATTAAACACTGTACTTCGAGAGAGAGATATAGTCTCTTGCATTCAATACAGAATAACAAATATAGACATTGAAGAGAATTTTACTCATTTCTTCATCGGCTCCTGCGCCCCCGGAGGATACGTTTGGATTTTTCCGAAAGGTAAGAAAGAAGCAAACGTGGGCATAGGCGTAGCATTGAACAAATTAAGAAGCAAAGGAGAAGTTAAAAAGTACATGGACAAATTCATAGAGAAGCATAATTATCTTAAAAAGGGTAGCATAATACAGATAGTTACAGGTGCTGTGTCTACATGCCCAGTTCCAAAGAAAATAGTGGATAATGGAATAATGCTCGTTGGAGATGCTGCGAGGCTAATAGACCCAATAACAGGCGGAGGTATTGCCAATGCATGCATATCTGGCAAGTATGCTGGTGAAATAGCTGCCAAATGCATAGATAACCCGAGCAAAGAGTGCTTAGAAGAGTACCAGAATAAAGTGAAAAATAGGTGGGAAAAGAAACATCTACGCAATTGGTTTGTTAAAGAGAAACTTGCAGAACTCAGCGATGATACATTAAATAAGCTTATGGATGTTGTATCAAAAGAAAATATAAGCGAAATATCTGTAAGAGCCATACTTGAAGCAGTACAGAAGAAATACCCCGAACTCATCGAAGAGTTTGAAGATCTTCTATAATTTTTTCTTTTTACACGTTTGCTCCGCCTAGCTCTTCAAGCTGTTCCGCAGTTCTTGCCTCCTTTTCTGACAATTCCTTTACTCCTTTACGTTTCCTAATCCAAGCTACAATGAGATATGAAGCCAGAATCGGTGGGATTATGTAGTAAACAATATAATTCATTATCCCGATAAGGTACCACTCCACATAGCTAATGTTCTCACCGAAATATGAGAGCCATTGCATTGAGAGATAATCCTTGCCAGAGAGAGCATAATTTAAAGCATTTACATTAAATGTTATAAGCAAAATATCCAAATAATTTGTGTAAACATTAGCCAATGTACTCATACTTCTTGTAACCTTAAATCCAGGAACACGCTTAGTAGTGAATGGTGGAAACATATTACTTCCCATAAGTCCAAAATGGTCTGTTAATATATGAGACCAATATCCAAGCATTATAATCCAGAATGCAGTCCAACCAAGAGGGGTAAATCCGAATAGCATAAACCCAATTGGAGCAAACATAATGCCCATGGTGACACTGTGGCCCCATCTACGGTGCCAAGGAATGAAATCTGCACGCACTTTGTTATTTCCCTCTGGGAAGAATGAAAAATCTGGACCAGAAAGGATGTCTACATGGGTTACTGCATCATAGTTATACTCCAAATCTGCCTTAAAACTAGCCTCAGCGTGAGCTTTCTCAGGAGGAAGATAAGATGTAATATAAGGTCTTTTTTCAAAGCCCGATATTATAGGACCTATTTCACATATAACCTTCTTGTTCTTAGTGTCAAACTGAACACTATACTGACGCCATTGATCAGAGGAAATTTTTATTGTATGAAGCATAACATTAACTTCCCTATTTTCCTCGTTTGCTTGATCTATGGCTTTTGCAAGAGTTGTGGCTACGAGCTGAGGATTTAAATTCCATTCGTCCATATCAACTTCATAGTCATGCTTCTGCAAATACTTAGCAAATCTAAAATCTATTGTGTCTGGAAGAATACCAAATATGCCCCCCAGAATTATTATCAAAGCTTTATGAACAACTATCTCATTGGCAATTATATTGTTTCCATAGTACATATTTGCTATGACTACCACGAAGGTTGCCGTTGTAAGTCCTGCTAGGAAATGAGCAAATCCCTTCATTTTTCATCACCATAACCCAAAGAAGCCTCCAAGGGCTATTCCACTCATATTCAACCATATTGGCACAAGTATAACTGCAAGACAATGGGAGCGGCGAGAGTTAAACAGCACTGGTATTAAGCCAATAGCTGTTGCTACAGACATTATTATCAATCCCTGCCAAGAGGTCATAAAATAAACAAGAGCAACCACTATGCCAAGAACTATTAAATTTAGAGCCTTTGGATTTATCTTGTATATTCTCTTAGCCAAAAACTTAGAAGCATAAATAACAACAAAAAACGCAAATATTCCTGCTATAGCTATACCCATATCCACAAGATAGAATTGCTGTACGCTCTCAGGAGTAAAGAATAAATTTATTCCCATAGCCAAAGCACCACGGCGCAAATGTAGCACGGGAAGAAAGAACAGTGCTATGGCACCAACATAGTAAACTACACGAGAGGCGCCCATAGAGACTAAGAAGCTTTTATCTCCCTTTTGTGCAAATGCGTGAGAAGCCATATAACCACCTACGCCAGCAGTAACTGCTGGGAGAAATGCTGCAAATAAACCTCCTGAAGAACCCGCAACTGCACCATGGAGAATTTCTTGAGGTGTGGAATCAATGCTCTTTGGTATATTCTGCTCTGGAATCTCATATTTTGAAATCAAATTTAGTATGATGGAAGAGGTGGCAAATAGGCCTATTAATGGGGCCATAAGACTCTGAAATGCATGGTTCGCTGGAACAATAGTTTTATTAAATGTGATTAACCCCAAAATCGAGGATAGGAAGAAGGTAAGATATCCTGCCATTATCGTCTTCCATCCTTCCTTTAAGCCGTGGAGGGGGTTCTTGTGTCTTCCAAAATCCTTTGGAAATTCAGAGAGAAGCATATAAGCTATAACTGCTCCAATTATCCAGTGAAGGTGCGTAGATACTATATCCCAAACAATAGATAATGGTCCCATAAAAAGAGGTACAAATAGAACTATTGCAAACAGTCCTGTTAATGCACCAGTGGCTATAAGTACAACAGCCTCGTGACCGCGTCCTTCTTTTAAATACCTCAAAGAGGGCATAAGCACAAACATTGTTGAATCATCTGGAGCACTGAAGTATATAGAAGGTATGGTAAATACGAATGCATAGCTCACCAGCATACCTATTAGCATAAGAACCATAAACATGGGGTCAAGGACAAAAGATGCTGTAAAATAGAAAAGAAGAAAGAAGCCAATCACATTGTAGACATGCAATCCAGGAAGCATTGAAAGAGCTGAACCTATTAAAGAGCCTATTAAAACAAAAGCTATAGCCATAAGAAGATAACCTATTGTCATACTTCCACCTCCACAACATCATTGGTAAAGGGCCTAACCTTTATCTCAGGCTGACCGTTGTATAATGTAACAATTCCTTTAATAACTACAGAATTTCCATAATCCATATTTTTCACCATCGCCTTATTTTCAACATAAACCATGTAGCTTTGATTATTAGCCCAAATAGTTAAACTGACAGAGTAAGAGAAAATACGATAGTCCACAATGGTGCCTTTTATCTCAACTAGAGAGAATTCCTTCATTGGGCCATTAGGCACATATTCTTTTTTATCCAAAACTTTGTAGGTTGGGTCTTCTATTAGCTCCCATCTTGGTTCTGTAACAAAATCATTAGTGTGTGATACTGAAATTTCCCAATTGCCTTTGTAATTTATAAATCTTCCTTGAATCTCAACATAATCTCCAGGCGCATAATACTTTACCCCGTTTCTAACATAAACTGGAATATAAGAGCCATTTGAATAAACAGTTATTGTGTTATTAAGAATATTTCTATCCGTAACTTTTGCCCAAGTTATTCTAACATAACTTCCATTGTAATTCTCAGTATTTGAAAGTAAATCTGGAAGGTTAACGACCTTGTATGTGTCAGAAGGGGCGACGGGCTGATAGAACTCCAGAGCACCATAAAATTGAAGATAAGCTGAACCCATTTCACTTATATTCAAAATATGCAAAGAATAATATGCACGGGGAATAAGAACATCAAACTTCTCATCTATTGTACATATGAATCCAAAGCTGAATTCTCTCACACTTGTGATATTGCCATTTACAAATACCTTATCCCCATTCTTGTATTCCCAAGGTGCTGCATTGAAAATATCATCTATTTTAACACCTTTATGCTCTGGTTTTTCTATCTCGATATAATCTATGTTATTCAAAATCAAAGAATTTGAGCTGTACATATAGGTACCTTTGATATCCACAGTATCCCCCATAGCTGGAATTTTATGCTCTTCAACCATTCTTTTTATAACATCACCATAAACCTTTATGGTTACAGATCCTGTACCATCATTTAATTTGAATCTAAATGAGGTAACTTGATAATCGTTCTCGTAGACCCAAGGATATCCATCCACTTTGCCATGGAGACGAATGAAATTGTAATTATCAGTAAGGCCTAAATCCTTTATTTTTGTTATTGGTACCTCTCCTCCATAATATGCTAGGACTCCATATGAGGCCACAAGAATGACCAAGGAGATAGCTATAACATAAATTGTACGAATTTTTACCCTATGTTTTATACTTGCAGTACAGTAAGGGCATATTTCGGAATCGTCGGGAATCTCCCTTCCACAACTAGGACACTTCATCCTATCACCCTTATATCATTAATATTGCTCGGGATGATCTCCCAAGAGCCACTCATAAAGCTGCCGTACCATTCTATAGAGCCAACAACATTTATTCTCTTGCCCTCCAAGGATTTAATATCCATGTTACTAAAATGCACCAAAGAATACGGTAGATACATATCCATATAACCAGTGTGATCAGTTATATTTAAAACATAACTCCCTGCTGATGTTTCATAAACTTTGAGAACTGTTGCATTCAATTCAACTCTAACGTACTCTGCATACGGATACTCTATGCTATTAATATCCTCTATACTCATATATACTGGTTTAGGTTTTATTACAGTAACTTCATCTGGCGAGTTGACAATCATGTAAATATTACTTCCCCTTATGTAAACTTCCCCTATGATGTCCACATAATCTCCATACCCCGGAAGTTTATTCGCTTTGGCTAATTTTTCCACAGTTGGACTGTAAACATGTATGCTCATTATCCCAGTTCCATCATCCACATCTATGTATAACGTAGAAGAGCCTTCCTGGTAAACTATTAAGGATGGAGCGGAAGAGACTATGCCCCTTATCTCCACAGTTCCATAATTGTAAGTTTGAGTAATATCTTTAATGTGCACATATTGGATTGGTACATTTTGGGCAAATATTAAAAGAAGAACTATACCTATTAAGGCAAATGTCAAGGCACCATATTTTGCGTAGTAATACCCAGTATGCTTGGGTATCTTGGTACCGCAGTATGGACAAACTTCTAATGAGCCCACATATCTACCGCAATTAGGACAGTATCTATCCTCCATACACACACCTCTTCAAAATATTCACCATTTTCCCACTCTTTCAAATTGTTTGTTTGATATAAACTCCCAGCTTTTGAAGATGTACTGTTTTTCATTATATCAGATGAGTACCTGGGTAATATCTCATAATAGCTTGTATAAGGCGAGCTTTTATCGTACTGAGAAACTATACCAATAACAGTTAGATTTTCTCCTGTTGAAATATTTGAAATATTTATACCTGCAGCCTTAGCATATATTTCTATAGCACCACTTCCGTCATCAAGATAGAAGTATCCATTATTTTCATTTACACTGGTAACTTTTCCATGCACCTTTACTAACATACCTTCAACCTTCTCCGCAGCGCTCCAGTTAGAGAAATAACCAGTGGACAAAACTATGGGTTCTGGCACCGTTCCCTTTCCAAGATAGGTTATATAATTTAGAGAAGATATCTTAAGCTCTGCTTCTCCATTATACTGCGCTATCGTGCCTCTAACTTGCACCACATCTCCTTCTGTCAAGTTCATCTTTGTGTAATCTATATTATAACCAAACACTACAACTCCACTGGTGGAGTCCTCCACATACATTTTAAGCAAGGGCTTTCCGCTACTGGATGTGAATGAGAATACATTCGGTGCTGAAATAACAGTTGCATTCACAATAACCTGCTCTCCAAGATGTATTAGTGTGCCATTATCATCCACTTCGTGCAAGTATGATAAGTTCACATACCTAGCAGAGGAGTGCAGAACTACAACCCTGTCGGGAGTACCTGCCCGTAGGAGAATTTCGTATGAGCCATTGTGATATGTAACATTCCCATAAATTCTAACAATATCACCCTTGCCTAAGGTTGGCACTTTCACACCTTTCTCGGCATAAACTGCAATATCTTTGATATCTTCTGTAGAGTTGCTAACCCAGAATAGCCAAGAAGCGTACACATTCACAACAGTTGCGTTTGGTATCTCCACAAGGGTTCCATTGTAAGCACTTGTATTCTCCAATAGTTCAGTTATATCAACCATTGTGTAATTGGTAGTATGAGTTATGAGCTTAACATTATCCTGAGAGTTTGCCCTTATCTTTATCTCCCATTTTCCATTGTACTGCGTTACCATTCCCCATACCTCAACCTTTGCCCCAACATAAACTTGAGCATCTATATGGGCACCTTTTTCCACATAAACGCTCATATCTTCGCTTGAATTTGTGGAGTTGCTTATCCAGAACAACCAAGAAGCATTGTATACACTCACCACTGTGGCTTCAGGCACATAAACCAAAGTATTGTTGTACTTGGAAGGTGAGCTCAAAAGAGTGCTCATATCCACTTCTTTATATGTTGCATTACTCACCACAATTACCTTATCATCCGTATTGTTTCTTATCTTAATCTCCCAAGAGCCGTTATACTGCGTTACCATGCCCCATATCTCCACGGTGGCATTGAAATAGGGGGTACCATTTATAATCCCGCCACGCTCAACATAAACAGATAAATCCTCCAGATTTGAAACATTGTTGCTGACCCAGAATAGCCAGTTGGCAAATACATTTTTAACCTTAGCGTATGGTACATAAACTAAGGTATTGTTATAATCTTCGGGATTTGCAAGGATTGAAGTTATATTCACTGCCCTATAATTCTGTGGATGTGCTGCTACATAATCATAGCTATTGGGCCTAATTTTGATTTCCCACTCTCCCTTATAGGAGGTGAATTCTCCATACACATCGGCATAGTAACCCTCCTGAATATCCCCAATATTTGAGCCATTGAATCCAACAACTTTTATCTCACTTCCATTCCAGAAAAGCCCAAAGAGAGTAAAATGAGAAGTTTTGTTTTGATATAACCAGCTTATTATACCCCAAGAATGCACATTACTTCCATTATATCCTTGAGGATATACAAGAAGCTTATCCACGGATATACTATTATACTTTGGCTTGCTCAAAACTAGAACCTTGTCTGTTGTGGCATTCCTAACCTTTATCTCCCACTGCCCATGATATAGTGTTATAGTTCCCCATAACTCTACTTTTGCACCATTGAATATCATACCATTTACCATGCCTCCCTTTTCCACATACACATGCATAGACGCATTATTGCTAACATTATCACTCACTTCAAAGCTCCAAGATGCGTAGGAAGATGTCACAAAAGCGGATGGAATATGCGCGGCTGAATTATTATAATCATTTGGGTCTTTAAGTAAAGAGCTCATGGATACATTTTGGTATGTGGAGCTTATATATTTGGAAAAATCAGCTGAAGAGTTGCGCACATAAATCTCCATATAACTCACATTATATTTATAAGACCGATAATATGTTAAGAATCCCTTAACCTCAAAAATATCTCCTACGGCTGGAGAGCCCGTGCGGTTGGCATTGAAGGATATATACACAGTTAAAGGCCCTATTGAATACTTATAAGAAGCATAAACCTTCGTTACCTTTCCCGTTAAGTGGATAAAAGAGTTGTTATATTCTTGCCAGTTTTGAAGGTTTATATTCGCATAAGTGTTCTTTCCACCCGAGCCAATTATTTTAACATAATCTTTGTTATTGTTCTCAACTTTCAACTCCAATTCATTTTTATAAACTGTAAATCTCGCGCGAACTTCTAAAAGATCTCCATAATGTATAGTTTCTGGTCTCTGAGCCCCTGGCTCAACATAAACTCTTATCCCCCTATACCCAGAATTATTTACAAGGAAGAAACTGTAATTACGACCATAACCAAATACTCCATTCACAATAACTTCCTTGCCTATGTAAGCTGAGACATTATTCAAAAGATCATTAACAGATACCTTAGTTTCCTTAATTTCTTTTTTCTCAATGGTTATGCTCTTCCTCGCGTAAGAGTACGCTCCTTCGTTATCATATACAACTAATGTAACTGTGTAATTTCCCTCTTCTTTGTATGTATGATAAACAATTTTCCCAGCAGATTTAGTTCCATCCCCAAAATCCCATATGTATGTCAGGATAAAACCATCATCCATTGAATTAGCACCAGAGAATTCTATGGGTGTATTGGTATATCCCTTTGATGGAGCAGTTATTATGGCAACAGGGGGATTATTTATATGGTGAGATTCTGTAGAGGCATAGTATATTGCAGGAACTCCTATGGCAAGAACCAATAGAGACAGAATAACTGCTGCTTTTATTTTGACTGTTTCCACCATTCTGACCCTCATGCATTTTTTAATATTAAAACATTAAGGCCTGATCCAAGATATGCTGAAATAAACAATTTTCCTATTAAGGTTATTAGCAAGGAGGAGAGTTTTCCTAACTCCATGAGCAACCCTGACAGCACG
>WAKY01000085.1 GCA_015523135.1 Candidatus Aciduliprofundum sp. | reverse complement strand
TTTTCTCAATTTTTCCTCGCTCTCTTCAACCATTCCCTTGTCAATATCTCCCATTTTGAAAAAGGGAAGAGAGTAAAGAATTTTCTGCAAAAGCCCGGGTTTTGCCATCTGCTCCCAAACTTCGTACATATCCTTGAGATTGAACTTGCCGCTCATCATACGCTCCATTACCTTCTCCGCTTCCTCTTCCCTCAACTCTAATTCTTTTGCAGTTTCAAGCAAGGTTTCTAAATCGCCCATACCGAGCAATCTGGATATGAAGCGTGTGGGATTGAAATGCTCCAAGTCCTCAAGATGCTCACCCGTACCAATAAACACTACGGGAGCTCCTGTGGCAGCCACTGCACTCAAGGCACCTCCTCCTTTTGCGCTTCCATCCATCTTTGTGATTATAACTCCTGTAACCCCGACAGCATCATGGAACGCTTTTGCTTGCTTTCCAGCTTGCTGTCCTATGGTGGCATCTAAAACCAAGAAAATTTCATCTGGCTGTATTATTTCCTTCAAATCTTTTATCTCTTCAATCAAATCATCCTCAAGGGCATGCCTTCCCGAAGTATCAAAAATTTGAACTTGATAATCCTTAGTTTTCTTCATCGCTTCTCTCGCTATTTTCCTAGCATCCTTCTCTCCGGGAATGCCGAATACAGGTACATTGAGCTGCTCTCCTATCTGCTTCAATTGATCATAGGCAGCAGGTCTATGCACATCACAGCCAATCAAGGCAACGCTTAGACCTTTTTTATGAAAATACCTTGCAAGCTTTCCAGCTGTGGTTGTCTTACCTTGTCCATACAAGCCCACGAGCATTATTTTCTGTGGCTTTAATGCGACTTCTTTCTCTTTACCCAATATGGCAACGAGCTCTTCATAAATTATCTTTATTAAGAAATCACGATGGCTCATCCCACTGGGAGGCTTTTCCTCCAGAGCCCTTTTCTCAACATTCTTTGAGAGCCTTAAGGCGAGGTGAACTTCAACATCAGCTCTGAGTAAAGCTCTTTGGATATCTCTTACAACCTCTTTAATTAAAGATTCATCTACATACCCAGCTTTTGATATTTTTCTTATAGTATTCCTTAGTGACTCACCTAGAGAATCAAGCATACACCTTTAATGCACGGCACATTTAAAAGTTTTCCTCAATCACAGGTTCCATCTCTGCAAGCTGCAGTTTCCGTGGAATCTAGTTTCACATACTCCTCTGGAAATAATTTCACCTGAAGCAACTCTTTCTCTTTTCTCTTCAACAAACCCTCTATGGCCTTATCTGCCTTCTCTATAACCTGCTCTTTCTTGCTCTTGTCCCTGTAAATCGTTATACCCTTGCATTTGAGCTTGTAGGCGAGCATATAAGCTTTCTCAACATCTTCAGGAGTGGCATCGTATCTCAAATTAACAGTTTTGCTAACTGCATTATCCACAAATTTTTGGAACGCTGCTTGCATAGCAACATGCCAAGATGGCCCTATATCGTGGGCTGTCTTAAATATGCGCTTCACACCCTCGGGCACATCCAAGTTTTGAATGCTACCTGATTTTGCAACCTCTAGCATTAAATCCTCAGAGTAAAAGCCCTTTTTCTTTGCAATCTCCTCAAATAAGGGGTTTATCTCTAATAATTCCTCACCTTCAAGTACCCTACGCACATACACAATGGCGAATAAAGGTTCAATGCCAGAAGATGTGCCTGCAATTATGCTTATTGTGCCTGTAGGTGCTATTGTGGTCGTAGTCGCATTTCTTATTCTTATCCCTTTCTTCCACCATTCACTTCCCTCCCACGCTGGAAATACACCACGCTTCTCTGCTAGCTTCATACTTGCTCTATGTGATTCCTCATTTATGAATTTCATTACCTTCTCCGCTAACTCTATGGCTTCTTCACTATCGTACGGTATCCCTAACTTTATCAGCATCTCTGCCCACCCCATTACTCCTAGACCAATTTTACGGGTGAGAAGCGTCATCCTTTCTATCTGAGGTAATGGGAATTTGTTTGCATCTATAACATTGTCAAGGAAATGAACACCTATATGCACAACTTTGCGCAATTTATCCCATTTTATTTTCCCATTCTCAACGAAGAGTGAGAGATTTATGCTGCCGAGATTGCAGGATTCGTATGGTAATAAAGGTTGCTCACCGCAGGGATTTGTGCTTTCTATCTCTCCTAAATGCTTGACAGGATGTCTCCTATTTACCTCATCTATGAATATCACTCCCGGGTCTCCTGTCTTCCATGCCTGCGTGATTATCAAATCCCATACTTGCCTAGCCTTTATCCACTTCACTTCCTCTCCATTTCTGGGATTGCGAAGTGGATAGTAATCATCGTTGAGCAATGCTTCCATAAATTCATCAGTCACAGCTACACT
>WAKY01000084.1 GCA_015523135.1 Candidatus Aciduliprofundum sp. | reverse complement strand
TTTCCTCTGCTCCTCAATTCGTTTAAGTCCAATTGAAGACGACAGCACATGGCCCTTATGCTACGAGGATCCAAATCACTACCTATGTAATTCTGAAAGTAGGGAGTGCCATATTTAGCAGTCATTTTAAACAATAAATCAGCTATCTCACCATCCCAATCAAAATCTGGGAGGAGATTGTAAGTTGGTATTGGAAATGTGAATATGCGTCCATTAGCATCACCTTCCATCATAATCTCCATAAATGCACGATTAAGCATATCCATCTCATCTTGATACTCGCCATAGGTATTGCTCAACTCTTTGCCACCTACCACTGCATGCTCCTCGCCCAAGTCCTCGGGAGGTACTATATCAAATGTGAAATTTGTAAATGGTGTTTGAGAGCCCCAGCGTGAGGGTATATTAAGGCCATAAATCAATCTCTGCATATTTTGCTTTACTTCCTTATAACTCAACTTATCAGCCCTTATGAATGGAGCCAAGTATGTATCCACACTGCTAAAGGCCTGAGCCCCAGCAAACTCCATTTGCATTGTCCCTAAGAAATTTATCATCTGAGCAACAGCAGTATCAAGATGTTTCGGTGGTTTTGCATTTATCTTGCCAGTTACGCCTCCAAATCCTCTAAGCAATAAATCTTTCAAATACCATCCAGCACAGTAGGGTATTATGCCAAAGGATAAATCATGAATATGATAATACCCCTTTCTATGCGCATCTGCAATCTCCTTAGGATATACATGCTCCAAAGTGTACTCTGCTATGGCATGACCTGCTACATGCAACATAAGGCCTGAGAAAGAATACCCTGTATTGCTATTCTCATGCACTCTCCAGTCCTCTCTATTCACATAACCTTCCACAACTTCCTTTAATTGCATAAAATAATCCATTTCACTCCACTATAAATTAATTTTTTTGAGCAAATTGTTAGCTATTTTGGTAAGGAACATGGTAAAATAAACTTTATTTTTTTCAAATTTACTTGAAAAATCTTTTGGAGAATTTTGGAGAAATTTTAATATCTCCAAGGGAATTGCCCATTATGATAAATCCAAGAGAAATGAGAAGGCTCATGAGGCAGCTCAAGGCAAAGGAGATTGACGCTTACGAAGTGATAATTAAAGCCAGAGATGGCGATTATGTGGTGGAAGATCCCCAAGTGATGGCTATGGAAATTCAAGGTCAAAAAATGCTTCAAGTCATTGGGGAATTGAAAAAGATAGATAAGAATGAGGAAAAGGAAGAGTTGCCATATACGGAAGAGGATATCCAGCTAGTTATGCAGCAGACAGGATGCACTGAGGAGGAGGCAAAGAAGGCATTGGAAGAGGCAAATGGTGAGCCTGCGGAGGCGATAATATCCATAATGAGCAAGAGATAAGGGATTATGTTCTTCGCAGAGTTAAGCCCACAAAAGAGGAGGATAAATTAATTTGGGATACTGCAAATTCTCTTCTTAACAAAGCAAATGAAGAAATAAAAAAGAGAAATATTGGGGGAGATGCAATTTTAGTTGGTTCCGTTGCAAAGGGCACATACTTGAAAAATCCAGATATTGATATATTCCTAAGGTTTCCAAAAGATGTGAGTAAAGAGGAATTAAAGAATTTGGGTATAAATATAGGAAAGAGCATAATTCCAGATGGTTTTGCAAAGTATGCCGAACATCCCTATTGGCGAGGCATGTACAATGGATTTGATGTAGATATTGTTCCTTGCTATAAGATAAACAAGCCAGATGAGAAAATTAGCGCTGTGGATAGAACTCCATTTCACACAGAGTACATAAAAAAGAATTTGAAAGATGGGCAAAGAGACGAAATTCGACTTCTAAAAGCCTTTTTGAAGGGCATTGGAATTTATGGAGCAGAAGCAAAAATCCATGGCTTCTCAGGTTATCTTTCAGAGTTGCTAATTTTAAAATATGATAACTTTGAGAATGTTTTGGAAAATGTGGCAAGATGGAGAAAGAGAGTTTATCTGCGCTTAGGAGAAGGAGGTAAGAAATTTAAAGACCCTGTGGTGTTTATAGACCCTGTTGACCCAAATAGAAATGCTGCTTCTGCTGTGAGTGAGGAGAGCAAGAGCTTATTCATCCACGCCTCAAGAAGCTACATTGATAAACCAAACAAAAATTTCTTCTTCCCAAATCCAATTACTCCAATATCCAATGAAAAAATAAAAGAAAAAATAGATGAGCGTAAAACTTTCTTTTATGTATTTGAATTCCCCAAACCAAATATCATAGATGATAACTTGTACCCTCAGATAAACAGAACAATGGAGGCAATAGCGAAGATATTGAAAGATTTTGGAGTAATAAATTCCTTTTATATCGTGCAAGATTCCAAAGTTTATTTTATAATTGAGCTCGCAAAAAATAATTTGCCAAGAGTGAAAATACATGAGGGGCCTCCTGTGTGGCATCAAAATTCAAAGAATTTCATTAAAAGATGGAAGGGCAAGGCTTTAAGGGGTCCTTACATTAAGGGCTATCGCTTTTTTGTAGAAGTTAAGAGAGAGAGCGTTTCCATAGAAAGGGTCATATCCATTAATCTGTCAAATTACAAGCTTGGAAAAGAGTTTGATAAATTAAAAAATGTGATGAAATTCGGAGAGATTTGGAATTTTATGGAAAAATTAGATAGGATAGAACTTACAAAATTCTTAGATTTTAAGTTCCCGTGGGAACGGTGATTTCAATCTTTGTATAATGCTCATTTATGTTTGGTGAGTGCACCGCATTTACATCCCATGCCTCTATTACAACTTTTCCTTTGACAGTTGCATTATAAAGTACATAGTATCCATCCTTAAAAGTGGCTTTTTGTCCATTGATCTTAACCTCGTCCACAGCTACATTATCTGTCACAATCGCTCTCAAGCTCATCACACCCCCCCAATGAAGCTTGTTTATGTTTTTCTGATTAATTCCGGAGGAGGAAGAATATATTTCAACCCAAGCTGTTCCATTGTAAACTTGTATACTTCTCACCTGGGGAGGGCTTATATCGTTGAGTGGAGGATTTAACGCCACCGTCCATCCAAGGAACCATATTAGAAGAAACATTGTAATTGCATAAAACCAAGTCTTCTTATCCGCAAATTCTACCTTCATTTTTGAAAGAATAGGTTTCAAAAGAAAAAGTACAGCAAAGCCCAAAAGAGCTGCAAGATAAACACTAACATACACCTGAATGTATCCGGAAATTATACCCAATATCAGCGATATTATGAAAATTATTATTATCCCCTTGGCTTTCTTCATCTCTTTTACCAAAAATTCCTTAACCTCAAATTCTGGCTCCTCAAATATTTCTCTTTCCTCTTCTTCTGGTGTTTTCCTTCTCTTTGCCATATTACATCATCCCATCTACCAAATCATTTACAACTCTTTCTGGATCCTTAGCCTTTACAACTCCCGATGCTACAAGCACCCCTTCAGCACCCAACTCTATGGCTTTCTTAACATCCTCGCCGTTCTTTATCCCCGCACCCACAAGCACAGGTATGCTCCTAACAGATTTAACTGCTTCTATCGTCTCCACTATCGCTTCTGGTCTTGCAGTTGATACAGATATATCTCCCCCTATAAGCTCAGGAGGCTCCATAGCAATGAAATTTGGCTCTAAAAATGCCAAAGCTCCGGCAACGCGAAAATTGTTAGCGCAAACTACAGAAATTAAATCCAATTCCTTAGATTTTTGAATTAAGAAATCAATATCCTCTATTTTTAGTGTTCTTTCAGAATGATTTATAAGCAAACCATCCAAATTGTATTCTTTCGCCAAATCTACATTTATTCTACCAGTATGAGCGCCAAAATCAACAGCATCAGCATGCTGCAATATTACAGGAATACTAACCTCCTTCTTTATTCTGTAAGCATCAAGAGGATTTACTGCAACTACCACACTTATTTCCCTCTCTTGATGTATTTTGTCCAAAATTCTCGCAAGTTTAAGAGCACTCTCCCCGACTCCCGAAGCGTAGAGTTTGAAATTCACAATGAGTACTGGAGTTTTCCACATGCTTGGCTGTAAGTATGCCTTTTAAATAAATTTTTCTTAAAAAGTTATCACCACCTAACAAAAAGTTTATATACTTTAAAGTTATATATGACAATTGTCAGACGTTTGTCTGATAAGTGATAAAAATGACCAAGGAGGATTTGGAAGAAATTATAGGGGAAATCAACGAAATGATAGAAGAAATTCAATCTATGGAAATAAATATGGAATTCCAAGAAAAAGCAAAGGCAATCACATAAATCACACTGACCCACCTTCACCCTTTTTTATTTTTGATTCTTTAAGAATTTTCCTAGGATCCTTTGTAGTCATATAACTTATCTCATCTTCGTTAAGGTGTAATATTCGCGTGTAAAAATTTCTTAAATTTTCATCCTTGTCATATATAACTGAGAATTCAGAAATTACATTTTCAAGAACATCGCTCTTTGAAGTGTGATAAACTCGTCCTAATTTTATTCCCAGGCTATCTCTAATCTCCCTAACCTTCTTGGTTCTATTCATATACATAAGCCAAGAGGGAAAATTATATTTCCGTGGATGTTTCTTATACTTCTCATCCTTGCCAACGCTGACTGCTGCTATCATATCCATTGCATAGCTCCATAATGCATACTGCTGTCTCCTCATAACTCTCCCGAGAAAGACATCTGCCTTAGAGAGGTACTCATAACCCCTTACCAAATCTTTAGGCTTTGTGTATTCCAAAGGCATATTCTCATCAATCCAGAGCATAACAAAATCAGGAGTTTCATCCAAATTATTTAGCATATTCTTTGCTTCCCAGAAATGCTCTGTATGGAGTATAACAAGAGTTGTTTTGTAAATTTCATTCTTTACATCCCTGTAGCCCAAAGCGGCTATGTCATCCTCAGTGACAACTCTCTTACCCTCGGCAATTGCCTGCAAATCGTTTATAGCTGCTCTTAAATCTCCACCAGATTTTCCAGCTATATATGCTAGTACTTCATCTTTACACTTTATTCCTTCAGCAGCACATATTCTTCTCAAAACATTTACAATTTGCGCCCTATTTACAGCTCTGAACTTAACTACCTTCGCAACCGATTTTAGCACCTTACCCCAGGCCCCACTTACTATGGAATAATAATCATTACCTATCAAAATTATGGGCTGCTTGGTAGCTTTTATTGTTTCTACTATTGCTTTTTTCCCGCCCCTATCTCCATCCTTAACCCCCTCGTATAAATTGTCCGCTTCATCAAAAATTATTAACTTTCTTCCTCCTTTTCTGCTGGATATGAATTCCCCATCATCTGTAAAAGTTTCATATATTGCTCCCCTTAATGCTATTTGCTTTATCTTCTCCTCATTTCTCACATCTGATGCATTTAATTCTATAACTCCCCAACCCATTTCATTAGCTAAAGCTCTAGCTGTTGTGGTCTTACCACATCCTGGCTTGCCAACAAGAATTAGAGCTTTATAACTTGGCTTGCCCTCTTCCCACTCTTCAGCCCATCTCAAAATCTCGTTTATAGCTTGATTATTACCAACAATCTCCCTCAATCTCTTAGGCCTATATTTTTCAACCCATGGTTCACCCATAGATTAGCATGCACAAAATCATATTTAATCTTTGCAAAAAAAAGAGAGAGGAGATAAAGAATTTATTCATCTGGAGAAGGAAATTCCATATCCTCCTCACCCTTCAAAATTGCCTCAACTTCCTTCTCTATATCTTTTTCCAATCTATATTCTTCCCTTTTCTTATGAGGAACCATAAGGATTACCTCCTCAAGTTTGATATTATTTTTCAAAAATATAAACCTTGCGGTACGATTATGTCCATAAATAATAGCAAATTTTTTCCAAAAATTTATATATCTTTCTTTCCATAGTGCATCCATGGACTTTCTTACCCTAGGAATAGTTCTACTAGTAATTGGGGCCCTACTTATACTGGCAGAGCTCTCTGTCCCAGGGTTCTTTATTGCAGTGCCTGGAACTGTGCTTGTAATCCTTGGCATAGTTTATATATTCATGCCAGACATAGGTGTTGTGCCCGTGGTTATAATAACATTATCAACTGCAGTAATAGCTACACTGGCGGTTATGGCTTTCTATCGTGCTTTAGCAAGACCCACATTACCTACTACAACCACTGTAGATAAGCTTGTAGGAAAAGAGGGTATTGTAACGGCAAAAATTATACCAAATTCTTTGAAAGGAAAAGTTAGAATAGACAACGAAATTTGGAGTGCTACCGCAGATGAAGAGATAGAAGTTGGAAAAAAAGTAGTGGTAATAAAGGGTGAGGGAGTCCATGTGGTAGTAAAAGAGAAATGAGGTGATAAAATGGAAGGATGGATAATAGGAGTTACAATATTTATAGCTATAATAATAGTGTACCTTTTAACCTCCTCCATAAGAATAATCAAGCCCTATGAGAGAGGAATTTACATATTTTTGGGTAAATACAGAGGAATTCTAAATCCGGGATTGAATTTTGTTTGGCCATTTGCACAAGTTATAAGAATGGATATGAGAACCCAGACATGGGATGTACCCAAGCAGGAAGTCATAACTAGAGACAACTCTCCGACAGCAGTGGATGCTGTTATTTACATTAGGGTTGTGGATGCTGAAAAAGCATTCTTCGAAGTGCAAGATTACAAGCTTGCAACGATAAACCTCGCAAGGACAACATTAAGGAGCGTAATAGGAAACATGAACTTGGACGAAATTCTGTACAACAGGGAGCAAATAAATGCCCATCTGAGAGATGTTCTAGATGAGGCAACAGATAAGTGGGGAGTGAAAGTTGAAGCAGTGGAGATAAAGGAAGTTGACCCTGCTGCTAGGGTTAAGCAGGCTATGGAGGCACAGACAGCTGCAGAGAGGGAAAGAAGGGCAGCAATATTGAAGGCAGATGGTATAAAGCGCAGCCAGATATTAGAGGCGGAAGGTAAGAAGAGAGCAAGGATTTTAGAGGCAGAAGGTAAGAGACAGGCACAGATTCTTGAAGCACAGGGTTTGAGATTAGCCACAATATTGCAGGCACAAGGAGAAGCACAAAGATACAGAATAATTGCGCTTGGTTCCGCAGCCTTAACTTCCAAGGCATTAAGTGTTCTCTCTTTAGACACATTAACTAAAGTGGCAGATGGGCAAGCAACCAAGATAATATTCCCATTTGAAATTTCAAAACTAATAGAATCCACAGCAAAATACCTTGCAGGAGAGGAGAAAGAGGAGAAAATCTCGCCTATGAGCTACAAAGATATTGAAAAAATAGTTGGGAACGCAAAGGATATTCTAGGGCCAATACCCTCTTACGAGGAGCTCGTAAAGGACTTGGAAGAGCAGAAAAAGAGAGAGGAAGAGGAGAAAAAGGTGGATCTGAGTGAGAATGAAGAAAAGAAACTATTTAAAGAGGAATAAAACCTTTTTATACCTTTTTCATATTCCTTTTTATCCACTAACAATGGTGTGGGAAAGATGGCAATCCAAATATCTGAAGAATATTTGAGGAAGGGAAACGAAGTTGACATAACCTCCCAGGGAAATGCGCCAAGAAACTTTCGTATATCAATAAGGTACAACGAAAGCTTTAGTAGATATGAAGTTTTCAGACATTATTACAAGACCAAGAAAAATGAGGTAGAATACCACAGCAAGAATCTCAAAGATATTGTAGATTACATAAAATCAATGTATGGCGTAGATTTTGAAATTTCTTAAAAAAATGAATCTAGTGATTTTATCCCTTTTAAATCTACATGGGGGTGCATATCTTCCACTTTAACTCTATTTATATAATCTTCCACAGTTTCTTCATCTGCAAGACGAGCCCTCTTAAGCTCATATTCACATTCAGCACAATAAAGAGCAAAAGGATCGTGCAATTTCTTGCCACAAATTATGCACCTGTTCTCCATTGAAGGAAGATATACTCTCAAAAGATAAAGAGTTTAGGGTATATAAATCACTTCGCCAATTCTATTTTTTTAAATACCCTCATCTTTTTTACCTTAGGAGCGCTGCGGTAATGCACTTTCATACTTCCTCTTTTTCCTTCCAATATTATATTGCCTATGTTATTTTCTCCTATTCCCGCATTGTTTGCAATTTTTATCAAGTCCCACTCACTCAATTCATTCTTTAGCTCAAAATTAAATTTTACCATCCCGAATATATCGCTCATTTCCTTGTAATCTTCCCTCTCCTTTATCTTACCAACATTCTTTATCTCCATCTTTGGAATTTTCTTGCCTATGAAATCCTCTATTCTACGAAAATACTCTTTGTCTTCCCTAGTAACAAAGGTTATTGCCTTTCCGCTGGCATCCATCCTTCCTGTACGCCCTATTCTATGCACATAATCCTTTGGGTACAAAGGCACATCGTAATTCACAACATGCGTTATGCCATGCACATCAATTCCCCTTGCTGCTACATCTGTGGATACCAGAATATTGATTTTCCCTTGCTTGAAAGCATCCATTGTCCTTGTTCTCGTGGCTTGACGCATATCTCCATGCAAGGCAAAGGCCCTAAATCCATATTTTTGCAAAATCTCTGCTATATTCTTCGTTTTTCTTCTAGTATTGCAGAATATTAAGTATTTCCCCGGCTCCGATATGATTAATGAGGATAATTTTGCAATTTTGTTTATCTCTCCAACTTCCACATAATACTGTGCCACATTTTCTGCTGTGATTTCATCCTCCGAAAGAATTATCTTCTCTGGATTCTTCATATACTTTCTTGCAAGAGATATTATCTCAGGAGGCATAGTTGCTGAAAAAAGCATCATTTGCTTATCCTTCGGTGTTTTTTGCAAAATCCACTTTATATCATCTATAAATCCCATATCCAGCATTCTATCTGCCTCATCTAACACAAAGAATTTTATGCTGTTTAGATTCAAATAACCTCTGCGCATCAAATCCATGACACGGCCTGGTGTTCCTATTACCATAGATGCACCTTTCAAACCCTCTATTTGCCTATCCATGGGTACTCCACCATATATAACAACAGTTCTCTTCCCATGCACCTTTCCTATATTCCTAGCCACTCTCTCAACCTGCTGAGCCAGTTCCCTTGTGGGTACCAAAATTATGGCCTCGAGCCCAGAATCCAAGTTTTCAAATATAGGAATTAAAAATGCCAATGTCTTGCCAGAACCCGTTTTAGATTGAACTATTAAATCCCTTCCTTTAATTGCGAAAGGTATTACCCTCTCCTGAACCTCTGTGGGCTCAACAAAATTGTGCTCTTTTAGAACATTCTTTGTCCCTTTAGATATACTCATATCTTCAAATTTTACATTTTCCATATATATCACTCCTAGCACGGACAGCTGAAAAATTTATCGTGCTTTTTCACCCGCCCTCTTTTTTATTTTCCCATACAGCTCATAGTATTTAAAAGAATGCATTAAGGAACCAAAACGGCTGCTGCAACAACAGTTGTCCATTCACCAGGTTTTTCAACAACAGCGGTGGAAGTTATATTTGAAGTTAAAAGGATCCTATCATCTAAGCGCCAAACTTCCTTCTCCTCATCCCAAACAAGATGATGTTGCAACCCCATGGTAGATGCAAGCATCTCTGCAGCAAGATCCTCCGCGTAATCCCCCGCAACTTCCGCAGTCTCTCCAAAGCTATGGTGCTCACTCAAATATCCATACTTGCTTTTATCCTTAGGTATGGCAAGGCCCACAGAGGCAGATATTAAGCGATTTAACTCATTGCTTGAATTTCTAGCCATAACTACAAATACAATCTGCCCTGGCTTTAAATATTTTAGTCCTTCTTCCTTTGAAACCATTTCAGCATTGGGGGGGAATATACTACTCACTTCCACAAGATTGAATTGAGCTATTCCCGCATCCCTTAATGCCCTCTCAAATGAGCCAAGCTCGCTCTTGTGCCTACCAACACCTTTAGTAAAAAACACCTTTGTAGGTATAAGGGTCATCATTTCCTTCGCCTCGTAGCCATAGCAGTTACCAAGGACTCATCATCCACATAAACCTCTTCTCTAAGCTCTACACTTCCAGTAACCAAGGGATTAATATTCCCAATAGCCTCTATTCTAATAAGAGTAGAGGTGTAAAAATCTGCATCTATCCTATCATTTCCTGTTATTTTAGATATCTCCTTATAAACTATGTAATCCTCAGCAGCCAGTTCTAAATTATTGCTCATAGGATAAACATTAAAACCACGAAGCATATCAGTTATAACAAAATTCATAGTTAACAATCTTTTCTCAATCTCATGCCATTTTTTTAGAGAGGCTTCAAGATGCGTGAGCCCAAAATATCCTGCAGAGCCCTCTCCCTTCAATCCGCTTGCTGCTCTTGATAGAAAGAGAGTTATACCCTCTATTGTCTCCACAGGATCTGTGATAAACACATCAAAATTCCTACGCAAATTCTCATCTATATCTTTTCTTACATCAAATTTTCGTGCTTCTACCGGAAATCCATACTTCTTTGCGTTATCATTTATGAATTTTATTAATCTATCATCAATCTCCAAAACAACTATTCTCTTGGGTAAACCTGTTAATGCCATACCCAAACTTATCAAGTCATCATCACCAATAACAATAATTTCTGCATTCTCCAAATCTCCACGCTCATAAATGAAGGCAATGCGGCGCATCACATCCTCTTCCTTTATATAACCCTGATCGTAATCCGCTGTAGGCTTGGGTCTATGCAACACAATATTTTTATACTTTTCCAAAATATCAAACGGATCTTCAATTATGCCTCTACCCTCACAATGGGGGCATCTAACATTGTATAACTTTAAATTATACTTTTCTCTCTCCTTCTTACCCGCTTTTGTAAGATACAATTTTCCATCCCTACTCTCAACTAATCCTTCATCCATAAGACTCTTAAGAGAGCTTATAAAATCGTTTAAATCCGAATCAACTAATTTGATTAGCTCCCACGGGCTCCTTTCTATTTTTAGATACCTCAATATTTGCCTCTTCGTTCTCAAATTCCACACCTCTCTCCATACGCACTACATCCACACGGCTAGGGTTGAGTTGCTCCTTTATGTACTTATAAGCCAGCTCAGCCTGCTTAGGGTCTCCACAAGTGTATATATCTAAAGTTGCAAGACCATACTCGGGCCATGTATGAAAACTTAGATGGGATTCCGCTATCAAAACAATACCGCTGGCACCTTCAGGCCTGAATTGGTAATAATCAGAAGAAATCTTGCTCAATTTTGCAAACTTAACTGCCCCTTCAAAAACTTCCTTCATCTTTTCAACCCTAGCCAAGAGCGCTGGATCCACACCATACATATCCGCTATGATGTGAATCCCGACAGCCATCTTCATCACCTTCCATATTTTTTCACCTCCTTTGGATATAGCGTTTGTGCTTAATAGCATTTCCTATTTGAAGGTTGCGGTTTAGAGGATTTTTGATTTTGATAACCCGAAAGAAAAAGATTAATACTTCTATGGTTTAAGAGGGGATAAAATGGATAAGGAATTAATTCCTAATTCACCGAATATAGGAATTATAGCTATAGATGAGAATTTGGATATTTTAAAGTACAATGAGGGAGCAAAAGAATTCATACCAAATATTTCCATCGGTGATAATTTCTTAAATTATATAGAAGATTCAGATTTACTAAAGAATAACCTGGATGATTTAATTTCCGGAAATATAGAGTACTTAAATACACTAGTTAATTTGAAGAATTCTACATCTGCAGAGCTTTACGCATTCTCTGTTAAAGGGATTACATTTATACAGATGAAAGATTTGCAAAACCAAAAAATTAAAGATGAAATAGAGGAACAATATAAAACACTTCAATTAATTTATGATTTTGTTTTAAATACTGCAAAATTGCAGAGCTTAGAGGATTTTTTTATGGTAACGTACAAGAACCTTAAAAAGATTTTAAACTTCAACTCTTTTGCAATATCCTTAGTGAATAAAGATAGGAGAAGCTTTACTGTTGTGTTCAGCTATGAAGAAGGTAGAAAACTTCCTAAAAGAACTTATAATTTAGATCCAAAGGGGAGTTTAACTGGCTGGGTTATATACAACAAAAAGATGCTTTATATAAAAAACGTAAAAAAAGAGATTCTTCCATCTCAAACTCATCAGGTAGGCCATACAATCGCCTCTTGGCTAGGCATTCCATTAATCCACAAAGATGATGTTCTAGGAGCTTTGGTTATTTGTGGATTTGAGCCAGAGGCATTTAAGGATGATGATGTAAAGCTTCTCAAAACTCTGGCAGCATACATCTCGCTCATCCTGAAAAATGTGATTTTATACGAGGAAATTAGGGAGAATAAAGATATGCTAGAGGATATAATCAACTCTTCCATAATAGGAATTGTAGTAAATGATTTGGAGGATAATATCATATTCACCAATAAGAGGTTTGCAGAACTCCTCGGCTACTCTCCCCAAGAATTAATAGGAAAAAATATAAAGTTAATAACCACTCCAAAAAGTTTTAAAGAGATTAGAAAAGGAACTAAGAGAAGATTAAAAGGATTGAGTGATTTGTATGAAACACAGCTGGTAAGAAAAGATGGTAAGATAATTGATGTAATTATAAGTGCTTCACCCCTTAGAGATTTCTCAGGTAAAATTACAAGCTCCATAGGAATAATAGGAAATATTTCAGAAAGAAAAAGATGGGAAAATGAATTACAAAAACACAATAAACTACTATCTTCCTTGTATCATATCTCTCTAAAAATGGGCGGGTTCCCAGAGCCAAGGGAGATGTTTGAAATAATATACAACGAGCTTAAAAATGCGTTCGATTTTCACTGGCTAGCAATAAGTCTTTATGATAAGGAGAAAGATACGATCTCTTTTCAGATGATTAAATCCGAGGAGGAGGAAATTAAGAACTTCACAATAAAATGCGATCCTGCTACTTCCATTACCGCTAGGGTTATAAAAACCAAAGAGCCGTTTCTTACAGGAGACATACTTCATGATTTAAGTCCTGACTCTTATCAAATTGCTGGCTCCCCAGATATTGTAGATTTTTCAAATGTTATCGTACCAATAATTTACGAGAATGAAGTTCTAGGCACGGTAGGTATGGCTAGCACGGAGAAGAATGCGTATAACGAGCAAACTGTAGAGTATTTGCGTACTATTGCAAGCTCTTTGGGAATATTCATAGCCAATTACAAGCTATACAAGGAGATTAAAAAAACAAAAGAATTGCTTGAGAATTTAATAAATACTACTTTGGTTGGCATTGTAATAGAGGATATGAATGGCAAATTGAGCTTTGTAAACGATGCTTTTGCAAAAATGCTTGGATATAAAGTAGAGAATTTAATAGGAAAAAGAATTGTAAGTTTTGCAACTCTAAAATCAAAGGAAATTATGATTAAAAAGGGTGAGTTAAGAGAGAAGGGAATAAGCGATTCTTACGAGGCACAATTTGTTAAGAGTAATGGAGAAATTGTGGATGTTCTAATAAACGCCTCTCCACTTAAAGATGATGGGGGAAATTTACTTGGTATTGTAGGCGTGATTTCTGACATAACTGAAAGAAAGAATTTTGAAAGGAAAATAAAAGAAGAGTGGGAAAAGTACAAAACAATGATGGAAAAACTCCTCGTGGGGATCGTTATAGTACAAGATGCAAGGGTTATCTTTGCCAATAATGTAATTGCAGAGCTATTGAAATACAATAGAGAAGATGCCTTAGGAGAGAATTTTCTTAAATTTATACATCCAGATATGCGAGATCATCTTTGGGAAATCTATCAACGCAGGTTGAGGGGGCTACCCGTTCCAAGTTCATACATAGTGAAATTTATAGACTCTCAAGGAAATAGTGTGTGGACAATAATTAGAAGCTCAATTGTTGAGTGGGAGGGAAAGAGAGCAGTAATGGTTAGCATACAGGATATTACCCGCATAAAAAATATGGAAGAAAAACTCTTAGCCTTAGTTAAAACCTTTGAAAAAATAAAGCTCGCCCATAGCAAGGAGAAGATTTACGAGCTGGCTATAAATGCTCTTACTTCAATCCTGCATTTAAAAACAATAGTAATTGCCGAAATTTTGGGAAACAAACTCATCGCTACCAAGTGGAAGGGCATTAAGCATCCAAAATTCATGGATTTGCACTCAAAGAATAGCATAGTTGCTTGGGTTGCAAAAAATAATAAATCTTACTATGCTCCTGATGTTTCAAAAGACCCATTATATCTTAGAGTAAATCCAGACACAAAGAGTGAGTATGCAACGCCCATATCATCAAATCACAAATTATTCGGCGTGTTAAATGTAGAGAGTGAGGAGCTTGATGGTATATCCGAGGATGATAGAATGCTTGTAGATTTGGTAGCCTCCCACATGGCCGTTGCTCTCGTTAGCTTGGAATACCATAAAGAGCTAGAAGAGACAAAGAATTTACAAGAGCTTATGCTCCATATTGTAAGCCATGATTTGAAAAATCCCTTGGCTGTGCTCCATGGGTACTTGGAATTAATGAATGAAGAGAGCCCTAAAGAATACATACCCACTATGATGAATGCTCTTCAAGAAGCAGAAGATATAATAGAGAAAGCAAGGTTATTCTCAAAACTGGGAAACAAAAAAATTGATATGAAAAAAGAAAGATTAGATTTGAGAAAGATAATTGAAGATTCTACCAAACTTATCCAGCAAAAGTATCCTCAGAGGAAGATAATAGAGGATGTACCATTTTTCCATATTCAAGCTCTCCCAATCCTTAAAGAAGTTTTTGTTAATATTTTGGATAATGCATTTAAATATGGGCATCAAAAGTTATGGTAAAAGGCAAAATCTTTGAAAAGTATGTAGAAATAAGAATTGCAGATGATGGTCCAGGAATACCTGAAGATAAGAGAGATATAGTTTTCAAACCCTTTGAAAGATTGGCAGCGGGAAGGGGCTCTGGATTGGGCCTGGCAATTGTAAAGATGATAATGAACTTACATAATGGAGAGGTAAAAATAGAAAATAATGTTCCTAAGGGCACAATGTTTGTTTTACGGTTTCCCATAAATTAGGGCTCGTGTAAATTGTAAAAAGCTCTTTGCACGACTTCGTTCATTGCAGGATGTATGTGCAAGGCGCGATACATTGCGCCACTTTGCTCACGGGTGTACATCAAATTTATTATCTCTTGAATTAGCACTGATGCTTCTGGCCCCACTATGGTTGCTCCCAAAATATTGTAAGTGTCCTTGTCCACTATTACTTTCACAAAATAATCCTTTAACTTCATTGCCTCTCCCATGGCAGTATCTTGATACTTGTAGTCGCCTATGAGGATATTATGCTTTCTCCTTGCCTCTTCTTCCTTCATACCCACATGGGCAACTTGGGGATAGGTGAAAATTGCATGGGGTACTGCATGGTAATCCACCTTCAACTTTCTTCCTCCAAAGGCATTGTAAAACACAACCTCACTTTCATAATTTGCCACATGCTTGAACATATATTTCCCATTTGTATCTCCACACGCCCATATACCCTCCTTTGTGGTGCGCATAAATTCATCCACAACTATCCATCCATGCTCATCCACTTTAACCCCTGTTTTTTCCACTTGCGTTTCCTTGTTCCAAGGAGCCCTGCCAGCTGCAACTAAAATCTCATCTGCCTTTATCTCTATTGTATCTCCATCCTTATTTTCTGCAAAAACAACCTTCTTCCCCATAACTTTGCGGGCTTCCTTTGCCTTGTACCCAAGATGGAAATGCATAAATTTTGATAATTCCTTATACACGAGCTTGCGGGCCTCCGGCTCTTCAGTCATTATAATCTCAGGAAGCATCTCAATAATGTGCACCTCAGTGCCCATCATGGCTAAAAAGTATCCGAGTTCTAGGGCCACATAACCACCACCAATTATGGCGATGCTCTTTGGCACATGCTTTAGAGAATAGAAAAACTCACGATTCGTTATATATCCCACTTCTTCAAGGCCTTCTATATTAGGCACATAAGCCTTTGAGCCATTGCACAGGAGTATGGTCTCCCCATAAATTTCCTTTCCTCCCACATCCACAGTGTAATCATCCACAAACTTACTAGTTTTTTGATAATAATCTATGCGAGGATGGCTCTTTAAGCTCCTCTCAATCATCTTGCTCTCATCATCCACAGATTTTTGCACATAGTGAAGTATGGCATCTGCATCTGGCTTTGCCTTTGCATCTATATAAAATTCCTTGGCACGATGTATAATATGCATTATTTCCGCAGGATAAATCAACATCTTGCTCGGTATGCATCCCCTTGTTAAACATATACCCCCCGCCTTTTCGTTCTCTATCACAGCCACTTTAAGTTTCGGGTCTCGCAAAAGAGGAGACACAATGTTCATAGAACTCCCTGTACCAAAAGCAATGATGTCGTATTCTTTCATGCCATCACCATACTCCAATGCTCCTAGTTATATTTATTTCTTTTTGGACAAATGTGGGTTAAAGGAGAGAGGGCAAATTTTTGATGCTTTTGTTTCAGCTGTCAGCTTGTATCCTATACTTCGGAGTAAGGTTTTTATTCTCTGATAATATATCTATGTTGATGAGCTGTAAGGTAGTAAGATTTATGGATAATTCTTTAGCATGGGAGTATATGGATTTTATATATTTTAAGTTAAATGAAATCGTTAACAAAGGTGAGCATCATGAATAGAGAAAAATTTTTGTCTGGTATCTTATATGATTTGACAAAAAAATAGTCAATTGTGTAAAAGAAAGTATAAGGGAGAAGGAAATTATTATAATTAAACGTCATTACGTTAAAGCAAAAATTTCAAATTTTAAATATGAAAAAAGCTCTTTCGGATTTCTGACTTCATTTGAAGATACATTCAAAGAAGAATGGCATTGGAAAGATAAACACGAGTTTATTGAAAAGAAAATTAAACAACTAGAGGAATATAAAGAAGCGAGTCAAACTATATCAAAAATATATAATGTTCCAATTAGTCAATCTGACTTTTGGTTATCAAGATTTGCTCATAAAATTACTGATGAAGCAGTACAGGGGATAGATGATCGAAGAATTATAGAGTTGATTACACTTTTCATCTCTGATCTTGAGCATACTCCTATTCTATGGAGACCTATTGTTTGGCTTGATGGCGTTTATATGGAAACGGATGTTATTGATATCTACGATGGATGCAAAATAAAAAGACCAGAACCTGCTGATTTAGAATATGAAATACCATATGAATCCTTTCCAATGACTGACCCACTAACATATCATAACTTCCTATCTGCAATTATGGTTATTGAACATAGAGCAAAGGGACAGCCTGAGATGTTGAGAAAAATAGAGAAAATATTAGCTGTACTTAGACTGTTTAAGGTAGGTTCTGTTTCAGCAATTAGAACTGAATGGAATACTACATCTCTACTACAAATTGGTGGTATAAGTTCAACAATTGGACACACACAAATAAATTTTAAGTATGAATTGAGTAAAGATGATGAAAAGAAACTGCAAACTTTTTTTAAGATTATTGAACCAAAAATACCTTCTGCAGTCGTGCAAAAAGGTGATGGAGAGATAAATTATATCACTATAGCTTTCGAGAGATATAATGATTCATTATTGAAATCAGATATACCTGAAAGCCAGATGACATCTGCAATAATGTGCCTAGAAGCTTTGTATCTTAGAGATGAAGAACGTGCTGAACTAGCAGAAAGATTATCTCAAAGAGTTGCATTACTCCTTAGTTTCTTTAATTATAATCCTTTAGAAGTTTTTAATATTCTTAAAAAATCATATGATATTAGGAGTAGGTTTGTGCATGGTTCTAAAATTGAAGAAGATACACAAAGGAATTTAATGAAATTGGTGGAAAAGGTTATAGATTATGCCCGTATGTCTCTTGTGATATTTTTAATTTTGCAAGATTCTATAAAAAAGGATAAATTTATAGGTTTATTGAATAATTCATTGTTAGATAACAGAACCAAACAAAAGTTGAAAGAAATGATAGATACAGAATTCACGTGGCTAATGGATGATAACTCAGTATAAGAGTAAGACCTAAACATATATTTAAAAATATACACTCATTTACCCCCTCCCTCAACTCATCGCAACTCTTTAGGGTTGCTTGCTCCGTTCACCCAAACACCCTATCGGATGACTTCACATACCCATAACACTTTGACGTATCGATGGATGTATAGGAGAGGAGATCAAAATGCACGAGAAAAGGAAACTCCAAGAAGCGAAATACTTCTATTCTAAAATGGTTGATGAGCAAGCACATAAGGAGATTTTTACATACAACCTAAGTGCATTCCTTTCTTCTGCCCGTTCAGTGTTGCAGTATGCATTGTGTGAAGCAAGAACAAAACCAGGAGGGCAGCAGTGGTATGATGATTTTATTTCTACCAGCCGCGTATTGAAGTTCTTCAAAAAGAAGCGTGATATTAATATTCATACTGAACCTGTCCAACCCATAGCTACTTACAAAATGGAACTTAGAGAGACCATACATATTTCAGACTCAATTTCAATTACCATCACAGACAAAGAAGAGAATATAATACAACAATTTTCTTCTGGTTTATCTGAAGCAATACCAAAGGAATCCAAAAAACCAGAAGCTATGAAAATTAAATACAAATTTGATAACTGGGTTGGAAATGAAGATGTTTTAAACTTATGTCAAATATATATTCAAGAATTAGAACATCTAATCAAAGAGGGAGTTAACAAAGGATTTATCACTGGATAAAAATAAAACTAACATAGCATAACATGGTATATGCAGTTAGCACCGCTACATCATTTGACCACTCCAAACTTCACATACCAACCATCCATTAGCAAAATAAGCATCTCCAATAAACACATAACTCAATCCTCGGAAATCCTTTACAAAGTAAGTGCCGAATAAAAACACACCCCAAAAAATATATATTTGTGGAAAACAATATCCTCCATATGCCAGCCAGCAGAATTAAGGTAATTGCGGATATTGGAGACCTTGTCTCTGTTTTTCACGCTTGCGATTCAGAAGTTAAAAAGAAGGTATTTATGGAAATAACCAAGAAGTGGTGCACAGTTGAGGAGATTGAGGAGAAGTATGGAGAAGATGGGGTGGATGCACTAAAATACCTTGAAAAAATCAAGCTTGTGGAGACGCAGTGGGTAACGGGAGAGCAGGGAGTTAAAAAGGCATATCACACATACTACGACCTTTTCCAGATAAATTTATCATTGCCAATAATTGAGGCAGCCGAAGTTATAAGGGTAGTAACAATGAACGATGAAGAATTTAAAGAGTGGGAAGAAAAAATAATAGAGACAATAGGACCATCAAAGGATATCTTCTTGGGGGATCTTGTGGAGAAGATGGGTATAAGCCAAGTTATGCTCAGAGGATTAATAAGGAGAAGTATGAGGATAGACATAAAGGGAATGAGGGTGGAGGTTGTTAAATGATTTTTGATTACTTCTACCTATGGGATGAGGAAAAAATAGGGCTTGTTGGTGGTATATCCTTTGTTCTCCTAGGATTATTTGCATATCTCCTCTACAGAGTTGATTCCTCTTTGAACTTCATAATTTGCATGCTTCTAATCATCCTGTTCACCGCATTAACTGCATGGTTCTTTGAATTGCCAAGGATAAAAAATGCAAAGCCGGGCATAAGCACATTAATTGGTGGAATTATGTGGGGCCTCTCCTTCGTGATATGGGGCTATTCCATATACCTTGTACCTCCAAGCTCTTGGGAGTTTTTGGGCGAGGTTGCGGCCCTGTCTCTTGGGCTTCTAATTTCATCATTTTTCGCTTTCGGATTTTTGTTCATAGCAGCAATTGAGCCAGCGGAGAAGAAGATGCACAAGATACCGAGAAAAATAAAAGAGCCAAAGAAGAAGGGAATAAAAGAATTTAAAGAGGATGAGGACTTCATAGATCGCCTATGATAACAGTACTAAGGATAGGACACAGGCCGCAGAGAGATAAAAGAATAACAACGCATGTTGCATTAGTTGCCAGAGCTTTTGGGGCAGATAGAATTATAATAACAACAAAGGATGAAAAAATTGAGAAAACTGTGAGGGATATAGTGGAAAGATTCGGCGGCAATTTTGAAATTTTAAGCGGAATACCATTAAAAAGGGCAATAAAGGATTTTAAAGGCACTATTGTGCATCTAACCATGTACGGCTTGCCCGTAGATGATGTTATTCCAAAAATTCAAAAAGATAAGCATTTAATGATTATCGTTGGCGCCGAGAAAGTTCCTAGGGAAATATACGAAATTGCAGATTTCAATATAGCTGTGGGAAATCAGCCTCATAGCGAGGTTGCCGCCTTGGCAATTTTTCTAGATAGATTTTTTGAGGGTAAGGAATTGAAGAGAGAGTTTAAAAATGCAAAGATGAAAGTAATTCCACAAGAAAGAGGAAAGAGGGTCATAAATTTAGAAAAAGATTAATCACTTAATTACCACAGAGAGAATCACACCTATGAGAAGGGGCAGAAAAATAGTTATTGCACCCCACATTAAAATATAATTCACAGTAGAGAGAATATCAAAATATATAAAAAGAGAGCCTATCATTGAAAGAATAAGAAGAGATGTTGAAAAACCAACCCTATAAATATCCCTATTGATTTTATCTAATTTACAGCGAACCTTCCATAGGTGGAAAAACTCGTAGAGTATCACAATTAAGGATGTCGTTTGGGCTAACGCAAATATAGAGAGCCATTGAAATTTTATTTCAGCAAGGAGATTAATCATTACTTCTTTATAATTTTTAAATATTTTAATTTTGCTGCCAGTAACTCTCCTAAAAATCTTATCATCTGCGATAATGATAAGGTAGGATTTAAATACAATCGTGAGAAATATTAACATAGATTTATGAAATCACGCTGACCCCACCCACTCCTCCTTTTTTCTTTTCCAAAAATTTATTAATCGTGGCTCTCTTTTCCATATGTGGATAAAATAAAGAGCGGATGCGAGAGCATTGATTCACTTCTCAACGGGGGATTTGAAAGGGGCTGCATAACAGAGTTGTACGGAGAAGCAGGAAGTGGAAAAACAAATATTTGCCTATCCACAGCTATAAATGTTGCCAAGGCAGGACACTATGTAATTTACATAGACACGGAGGGTGTATCAATGGAGCGCTTCTCCCAGCTTGGTGGGGACGAGGATATTGCAAAGAGAATACTGTTTTACAAAGTTTACAAATTCTCGCAGCAGGCCGAGATAATTGAGAGAGCCATAAATCTGATAGAGAAGAGAAATGATATTCTCTTGCTAATAGTTGATTCAATGACGGAATTCTATCGCGCGGAAAGGGGGGTTGAAGAGGACTTATCTGCAAAGAAGAGAAGCAGCTTGGCTTGGCAATTGAGCATATTGAATAGCATTGCAAGAAAGAAAAATATTGCGGTTATAATAACAAATCAAGTTTATATGGATACTACTACAAAAGAATTGAAGCCCATTGGGGGGCACACGCTACACCATAATGCAAAAACTATAATATTTCTTAGGAAGATAGGAAATGGTTATAGGGAAGCTTCTCTCGTAAAGCACCGCTCATTGCCAGAAGGAATAAAAGTGAGGTTCGTAATTGGCCCAGATGGTTTGTACCCTGAGGAAAAGGAATAAATACACGCTAGAGATTTCTTATTTGATGGGAGTAAATATTGCGGACATAATAATTGCCCACGAGATGAATATCAAAGATTTAAATGGGAAGGTTATTTCCATAGATGCTTACAACGCCCTTTATCAATTTCTAAGCATAATAAGGCAGCCAGATGGCACACCCCTGAGGGACCATACCGGCAGGGTTACCTCCCATCTTTCAGGCCTTCTTTACAGAACTGCAAATTTTTTATCTGAGGGAATTAAGCCCGTTTATGTTTTTGATGGCAGGCCTCCAGAATTGAAGATGAGAACGATAGGGGAGAGGATAAAAATAAGAATGGAAGCAAAGAAGGCATGGGAAAAAGCTCTAAAAGAGGGAGATTTAGAAGAGGCAAGAAGTAAGGCGCAGCAGGCTACATTTTTAACAAAGGACATGGTAGATGAGGCAAAGAAGTTGCTAGATTATATGGGAATCCCTTGGGTTCAAGCACCAAGCGAGGGTGAGGCACAAGCTGCATACATGGCAAAGAAGGGAGATACCTATGCTTCCGCTTCTCAAGATTTTGATTCTCTTCTCTTCGGCGCCCCAAATTTAGTTAGAAATCTTGCCATAACTGGCAAGAGGAAATTGCCCAGAAAGAATGTTTATGTGGATGTTAAACCAGAGATGATACTGCTTGAGGAGAATTTGAAGAATTTGGGAATTACGAGGGAGCAGCTTATAGACATAGGAATTTTGGTTGGTACAGACTACAATGAGGGAATAAAGGGTATTGGCCCAAAAACTGCCTTGAAACTCTTAAAAAAATATGGCTCATTAGAAAATATAATCAAAGAGAAAAGATATGAGATACTCCATTACAAAGAGATAAAGGAGATATTTTTAAATCCTCCCGTAACAGATTCCTACAGGCTCGAATGGAGAGAATTCAACGAGGATAAGTTACTAGAATTTCTATGCGAAGAGCATGATTTCTCAAGGGATAGGGTGATGAGTGCTATTGAAAAGATGAGAACATTTAAGAAGTACAGAGAGCAAAGAAGCTTAGATGCTTGGTTCTAAATTAGGAGAAAAATTTTATAGTAGGGATGTTATTATCTAACTTGGTGATGAAAAATGGCAATTGGATTTGTGTTGATAAGTACTGCTCCAGGAAAAGAGCATGAGGTTTACAACGAGCTCAAAAAAATCCCTGAGATTGTAGAGCTCCACCCATTGTTTGGCGAATTTGACCTAATAGCTAAGCTTGACACTAAGGATTTCAACGAATTGGGCACGATAGTTGTTGAGAAGATAAGAATGATAGATGGGGTCATAGACACCAAGACACTCACAGGAATCAAGTTCTGAGGGGGTTTAATCTATGTACTGGGACTGGCTATTGTTCCTAGAGATCATTCTTTCGCTCCTCGCCCTGACATTCATTATACTAGGTGCTCTAACAGCATACTTCGGAAGTGGAAAGAGCAGGGCTGCGGGAATTACCCTGTTTATTGTGGGTATTATAATTCCAATAATCATGTACTTTGTGTGGTGGATGGGCACACCAGGATACTTTACAAACACCGTTCTTATGCCAAGCTTGCTCTACATAGGCGGGGGGCTCATTGGGGTTATAATAGGGTTCCTGGTGTTCCTAGGAATAATAATGAAAACCTAAATTTTTTATATTCTTTTTCCATCTCTTTTTATGGGAGTATGCGTTCTTTTAGGAAGCAAGAGCGATTTAGAGAAAGCTCAAGGTGCTTTTGAAATATTCAAACAATTTAATGTTGATTTTGATGTGCACATTGCCTCGGCCCACAGAACTCCGGAGAGGGTTAAAAATATTGTGCAAAATTCAAAGCATGATGTTTTCCTAGTTTTTGCCGGATTATCTGCGGCTCTTCCCGGTGCAGTAGCAGCCCTAACAGCAAAGCCAGTTATCGGTGTACCACTTTCAGGCAGGGTGCCCTTTGATTCCCTCTTAAGCATGGTTCAAATGCCCAAGGGTGTGCCTGTGGCAGTTGTGGGTGTGGATAATGTGATCAATGGTGCTTTAATGTGCATCCAAATTCTATCTATAAGAGACTCTAACTTAGAAAATAAAATTTTAAAATATAGAGAGAAGATGAGAGAGAAAGTTGCAAAGGATGATGAGGAGGTCCGCCGGTATGTTCAAGGTTGAAAAATTCGTGAAAGAGAAGATTGAAGAATTAAAGAATGAAATTAAGGGCAAGGCAATAATTGCATGCTCTGGCGGTGTGGATAGCACTGTTGCAGCAGTTTTAGTGCACAAGGCAATAGGAGATGAGCTCCTTGCCATCTTTGTTGATACTGGATTTATGAGGAAAAATGAAACAAAGGAAATTGATAGACTATTCTCCCGCATGGGACTAAATTACAAAATTGTGGATGCTTCTAGAGAATTCATAGAAGCACTAAAAGGAGTTGCAGATCCCGAAAGAAAGAGAAAAATAATCGGGGCAAAATTCATTGAAATTTTTGAGAGAGAAGCAAAAAATTTTGGCGCTGAGTACTTGGTTCAAGGCACGATAGCACCCGACTGGATTGAGAGTGGGGGTGGCTTAAGGGATACGATAAAGTCCCACCACAATGTTGGCGGCTTACCTGAGAAGATGAAATTGAAGCTCGTAGAGCCCCTTCGCGAGCTTTATAAGGATGAGGTAAGAGAGATTGCAAAATTCTTCAATCTTGAAATAAAAGAGAGACAGCCATTTCCCGGCCCAGGATTGGCTATTAGAATTATTGGACCTATAGATGAGGAAAAAATTGTAATTATCAGGGAGGCAAATGCAATTGTTGAGGAAGAGGTTGAAAATTACTACGATTTTGATTCTCGCCCTTGGCAGTATTTTGCGGTGCTCCTCCCTATACGCTCCGTGGGTGTGCATGGGGATAAGAGGGCATACGGATATACCATAGCTGTGAGAATGGTTGATAGCTTGGATGGAATGAGTGCTGCCTATTTCAAAGCACCCCACGAGCTTCTGGATAGAATTGCAATAAGATTGACCACAGAAATTAAGGGAGTGAATCGTGTGGTTTATGATATTACAAACAAGCCACCAGCAACTATTGAGTGGGAATAGAATTAAGAAAATCTATAGCCCTGTCTAATTTTTCCTTTATTTCATCCTTCTTCTTTATCTTCAAAATGAGAAAAAGCGGTGTAAGGAGCATACCCTTTGGTGCAGAAATTCTTTCAATATTCTTATCGTGAGAGATGCTTAATTTTATATCTGGGCGAAAAGTTGCCAGAATTGTGTAATTCCTGTACTCAAATTTTAAGGCATCTCCATAGTCCTCTGCGTTGAACATTTTCCTTATGCTCTCCTTTATTCCCCTATTCTTACTAAATTTGGATAGGGCTGCATATATTATCCAAGCTAAAATGGCCAAGGCGAGAATTAGAAAGAGATAAATGTAGAGAGATACATCCATAAAGCAAGAAGGAATAAATTTTATAAGTTTCTTTCTATGCATACATGCCCACTAGCCATGCACCCCCCGAACAATGAGGAGGGAACCACACGGTGGGCTAAATTTTTATATTGCAAACACCTTCTTTCATTGATGATTCCATACGAGATAGATTTTGATGCACTATCCAGAGAGGTAAAGGAGTTGGGTTTCCAAGATATTTTAATTCAATTGCCAGAGGGTATGCAAATCTATGCGGAAGAGATTGCCGATAATCTCGGGAATTTTAATGTGTTCATCTCTGCAAATCCCTGCTATGGGGCTTGCGATATAGAAGTATATCCAAATATGCTCACAATCCAATTCGGGCATAGCAGAATTCCAAATATAGAGTACCCAGAGAATATAATTTTCGTTGAGGCCTTCTCCAAGGCATCCTTTGGTGATGCTTTAAATTCATTCTTAAAAATTGCAGATTGTAAAAATATTGGCATTATTGCCTCTGTGCAGCACATAAAAGCAATAGATGATGTGAGAACTTTTCTTGAAGAGCATGATATAAGAGCCTTCGTGGGCAAGGGTGATTCTCGCATAACCTACCCGGGGCAAGTTCTCGGCTGCAATTTCTCAGCTGCGAGGGAGATAAAAAACCATGTGGATTGCTTTATCCTATTGGGCACTGGAGATTTCCACGCATTAGGAGCTAAAATTGTTAGCGGAAAGGATGTGTTTGTTCTTGACCCATATAGTGGAAGTGCAAATAAGATAGATGAGGAGAATTTCTTGA
>WAKY01000083.1 GCA_015523135.1 Candidatus Aciduliprofundum sp. | reverse complement strand
TTGCTCTGCGTTTAACGAAAAATACGGATTTCTTGCATTGATTTTTACATGCATTCTACATTCACCCTCAGGAACTTTTTGAGCTCTGGGTCTAGAAGCTTCAAAAATGTGCCTTGGTCATCTTGGTGAATGTAATCCTCTGAAATCTCTAGCTCCATTCCTGGAGTCAAGCCAAATGAATTTAGAGGAATGCTCATAATTTTCACTTTCATTTATGGTCCTCCTATTAGCTCAAGCTCTCCTTCTCCCAGTGCATTCAGAACTTTCATTGCATCCTTGGGGCTGTCTGCGTGGAGCTTGATTATCTTCTCCCTGTACCTGAGATAAAAGATCATGTTATGACCTCCCAATCCTTTTGATATTTCTCTATCTTGACTAGTGGATTTTTTTCTATATCCCAAAGTAGGCAACTCACTGGCTTAGCCTCTGGGGCTTCTTTTAGCTCGTATTTTGTAAAAATGAACAGCTTTCCATATTTCACCAGAAGCTCTTTTTCCTTCTCAGTAATAATCACCTTTGTTAGAACTCCATTGTCCCATAAAATATCCAAAACATACCACTTTCTCTTCATCCCCTCACCTCTCTTAACCTCTCTCTAAAAATCTGAGCTTTGCGAGCCTTCTCTTCTTTTGTAGAGCGTACGCTAACTATGTAAGCGTGAATTTTAGGGCATTTCTGGAGATGTGGGGGCACATCCCAGTGCCCCCACTTTTTACCTTGAATGGATGTGATGAAGTAATGTTGTAAAGCACCACTTTTCACAGACCATATGTAAATGTGGAAAATAATCATTTTTCAATGGAAAGAGTTTAATATCAAAATTCAATAGCAACGATAAATGGCTACCCCTCTTATGAGACAGTATCACAGGATAAAGGCGAAGTACGAAGATACAATATTATTTTTTCGCGTGGGGGATTTCTATGAAACATTTGAAGATGATGCAAAGCTCGTTTCAAAGGAATTGAATATAGTGCTAACGAGGAGGAGTAAAGATGAACCTGTGCCTATGGCAGGGATACCTTATCATGCTCTGGATGCATATTTATCCCGCTTAGTTAAAAAGGGTTACAAGGTTGCAATATGTGAGCAGCTTGAAGATCCTGCAAAAGCAAAGGGATTGGTAAAGAGGGATGTAGTGCGTATAGTTACTCCCGGCACATTGATTGAGGATACATTGCTAACAGAGGATAACAATTTTCTTCTCTCAATTTATAAGCACGATGAAACTTACGGATTTGCCGCGTTGGATATATCCACGGGAGAATTCTTTGCAGGTGAGCTGGATTTTTATGGATTAAACGCTGAAATTCTTCGTCTCCAACCTTCAGAAATTTTGTCCAATTCTAAATTAAATTTGGACTTTCCAATTAAGATTATGGATGAAGAGTACTATGAGGATTATGAGAAAATTTTGAAAGAGCATTTTAAAGTTGCCGAACTGGGTGGTTTTGGAATAGGGGAATATGGATTAAGAGCAGCGGCATCTGCTCTAAAATATGCTAAGGAGAATACTATGAGTGAATTGAAGAACATAACATCATTGCAAGGATATTTTAAAGACAAGTATCTTATTTTAGATTCCACAACACTCAAGAATTTAGAAATTTTTCACAATGTTATTGGGGAAAACAAATACACTCTTTATTACACAATAAATAAATGCGAGACCCCCATGGGTGCCAGGTTATTAAAGAGATGGATGCAGAGACCTTTGAAAGATATAGGAGAAATAAATGATAGATTGGATGCTGTTGAAGAACTTGTCAATAAGCAGCTCCTTCAAGATTCTATCCGTGCAATTCTCTCACGCATAAAGGATATTGAAAGGATAAAAACAAGAATTTCCTTGGGTAAAGCTACACCTAGAGATTTAATCTCCTTAAAGGAGAGCTTGAAGTATGCTGGCAAATTGAAAATTGGTTTTGAATCAAAAATTTTGAGAGATGCTGCGATGAATATTGATGAAATTGATGACATAATTGAATTGATTGAAAGCGCAATAAATGGAGATTATCCCGTGGGTGAAGGAGTGATAAAAGAAGGATATGATAAAGAATTGGATGAAGTAAAGCGTATTGCCGCGGATGCAAAGATATTGATTGGAAAGATGGAAGAAAGAGAAAGAAGAATTACAGGAATAAAGAACTTGAAAATTGGGTACAATGATGTTATGGGCTATTATATAGAAGTTAGCAAATCAAATCTTTCCAAGGTGCCTGAAAATTATAAAAGAAAGCAAACTTTGAAAAATTCAGAGAGGTTCATCACAGATGAGCTTAAAGAATTAGAGTATAAAATTTTGAGCGCGAAGGATAGAATTTACGAGCTTGAAAATAAGATTTATAAGGATATTTTAAGGAAATTGGGAGAGAAAATAGATATAATAGGAAGAGTTGCCAAGAGTGTAGCTTTAATTGATGTTATATCCTCCTTGGCAAGAATTGCACTTGAGATGAATTACACAAGGCCAGAAGTGGATGAAAGTATGGACATAGAAATTAGAAATGGAAGGCATCCAGTGGTAGAATTATATACAGATTTTGTTCCTAACGATACGCATATAAACTCGGATGCAAGGTTTATAATCCTTACAGGGCCAAATATGGCAGGTAAGAGTACATACATGAGACAAGTAGCATTGATAGTTATATTGGCTCAAATGGGCTCATTCGTTCCCGCGGATTATGCAAAAATAGGGCTCGTTGACCGCATTTATACCCGTGTGGGAGCAAGTGATGATATCACGCGAGGAAGATCAACATTTATGATGGAAATGGTTGAACTAGCAAATATTCTCAATACTGCCACACAGAGATCCCTAATTCTCCTGGATGAAATTGGTCGCGGCACAAGCACCTATGATGGTTTAGCCATAGCCTGGAGCATAACTGAACATATTCATAATTCAATTAGAGCTAGGACGATATTTGCAACTCATTATCACCATCTTATTGAGTTAGAAAATGTGCTAGAGAATGTTAAAAATTATCATATTGCCGTCAAAGAAACTCAAGATGGCCTGATTTTTGTAAGGAAAGTTATGCCTGGTGGAATGAGTAAGAGTTATGGAATTGAAGTTGCAAAGCTTGCAGGAGTGCCTGAAAAAGTTATTGAAAGAGCAAAGGAAATATTGAATCTGATAGAGGAGGAAAAGGTAATAGAGGTTAGAAGAGGAAAGAAAATAATTCAAACGATGCTGTTTGGGGAGGAGAATTGCTCTAATATTTTGGATGAGATAAAAAGGATTGACATAATGAATCTTACCCCAATAGATGCTCTTAATAAATTAAATGAGTTAAAGAGGAAAATTGATGAAAGGTAAAAAGTTTCATATATAACCTACCCATAGGGGCAATTATCTAATGCTCATAAAGTAGAGCGAAAGGGATATATATTGGTTGCTCATTAAGGGCTTTGCAGTGCAGCCAAAAGGCGCCAGATGCGAGAAAATGAGCGTCTGGGTTCCATGGCTGTATATAATTGTGGAGATCTGAGAAAAACTTCCCCCAAGGGATGGAACTCTCGGATCTGACGCTCGATAGGTGTGCAGACTGTGGTCTGTCGCCGATACTCTCCAAGTGTTAGGCGGATCAACTCCGGTTGATCCTGCCGGAGGCCACTGCTATCGGGCTCCGACTAAGCCATGCGAGTTTAGGGGCTCCTTCGGGAGCACCGGCGGACTGCTCAGTAACACGTGGACAACCTACCCTCGGGTGGGGGATAACCTCGGGAAACTGAGGCTAATACCCCATAGGCCTCGGATACTGGAATGTTCCGAGGCTGAAAGCCTCGGCGCCCGAGGATGGGTCTGCGGCCTATCAGGTAGTTGGTGGTGTAAAGGACCACCAAGCCTGCGACGGGTACGGGCCCTGAGAGGGGTAGCCCGGAGATGGACTCTGAGACACGAGTCCAGGCCCTACGGGGCGCAGCAGGCGCGAAACCTTCGCAATGCGCGAAAGCGCGACGAGGGGAGCCCGAGTGCCCTTCCTTCGGGGAGGGCTTTTCCGGAGTCTAAAAAGCTCCGGGAATAAGGGC
>WAKY01000082.1 GCA_015523135.1 Candidatus Aciduliprofundum sp. | reverse complement strand
CACACCAAACCACATGAATATCAGGGCAACAACAAGCACAATTCCTATTGCAGTAGAACTGTATGCCAATCGCTCAAAAATGGATCTCTTTCTTTTTGGTGCAGGTGTATATGTTTGCTCTGGGGAAATTTTGGCTTGGTCATCATCAATTATATCCTCTACCATTTTTATCCCCAGCAGATATTGTATTACAAGTATTTAAAAATTTAATTAAAAATCCAAATATCTAGCGATAATTTTATATGCCACCAATAACATTACGATTGAGGGATTAAAATGGCAAAGAAAGAAGAGAAGGTTGAAAACTGGTATGAAAAACTTGAAAGCGAACTAGAGAAGAAGAGAGAAGAAGTTATAAAGACAATTTCCACAGAGAGAGAGAAGAAAAAAGAGTTGAATATGAACCTAATTGAAGATTTCTGGAGAATATGGCTTCAATTCAACAAAATAAATGTTCATTTCAGAATGGATCCCCCACACTCTGAATGGGGCAAATTTATAGTGTTCCCGGATAAATGGGAGCTTAGAGATGATTTTGATTTCTCCTCTCTAACTGAGATAGCACTTGTGGATTTAACAAGGGACCAGAACAGAACAGGAGATTCTATAAAAGTCACATACTACAGAACGGATGAGGGAGAAAAAATAAAAATGATATTTGAATTCTTTGAAGGAGAAGAATATTACAAATACTCTGGGTTAAAGAGAATCTACAGCCAGTACATACTATACGATGAGGATGTTGCTAAGGCAAGCATTGATAAAATAAGGGATATTCTTCTCAAGGTCATACCAAAATGGTACGAGTCCCATCTCAAAGGGGATAGGAGCATAATAATTGATTTCATAAAGAACAATTTTACAAAGGGTGAGTCCTTCGCTGTCTAATCTTTGAATTCTTTTTCTATCTGTTTCTTTATCTCCTCTCTCAAACTTATTTCCTGCTCCCATTCTTCCAGAGACTCCAATGCTTCTTTTAATTCTCTTAAACAATCAATACATATCCACTTATTTCCGATTTTTTTCATAGGCAAGTTTTTGTATCCAATTCTCCCGCAGAAAAAGCAAACATGCATCTCAGGAATCTTGCTCTCCACATAAAGATCAAGTTTCATACTCTCAATTATGTTTTTCAGGACATTCTCCTTCTCTTTAATTTCCCTCACCCCTTATGCTTTGGATTTACAAGCAAATACCTGTCATCAATCTTCACCACTGGCAAATTATTAAGCGCTGCCAAATCCAGTAAAATTGCCACTGCCTTGCTGTAATTATCCTTTGTGTTCTTCATGCCAAGGTAATGCATTATATCCAAGGGAGTTATCCTCGCAACTTTACTCTCAGAACCTATGTGATTTTCCCATTTTATCTTTACCTTCTTCGCCTCCTCGCTCCCGCTATACTTTGGCTCAAGAATTTCAATATTCAAATTTTTAGGAATCTTCGTGGAGGGTGTAAAACCAAAATAAACAGCAGCTATGCTCTTCAATTCCTTCTCATCCATGGGCTCACCTCAGAAAACATCCGCTTGTGCAAGAACATTTATTCCTCCCTCACCTATCTCGTACAACTTTACTTCCCTTGAATGCTGCGTTCTTCTCATCTTCAAAACTCTAATTGTGAGTTTTAGAACATTGTGCTCTTCAAGGAATGAAAGGAGTATAACTCCATCCACAACATACTCAACTATTCCATCCCTGCTTACATTGGGATTCTTTGGGTCTACCTCCGCCGTGAAAACTGCAGTTGCCCCGCTTTCCTTTATGCTCTTTGCAAGCTTGAAGATAATCTTTCTCTTCTCATCAATGCTATCGTACATCATTGTTATCAAACTTATTGAGTCCACAGCAATTCTCGTTGCACCAAACTCCTTTATGAGCTCTGGTATATCGCTCTCCAATCTCTCAACACTGCTCTTTGCATCCTCCGGGTCAAGTTTTAAAAGCTGGAGCTGCAAGCCCAAATATTTGGAATAATCCCATCCAAATTTACTAGCACTTTCAACAACACTATTTTCGTCTTCTTCCAAGCTCAAAAATATGCATTTTTCCCCATTAAGTAGGCCTTCCCAGATGAATTGCATAGCAAATGTAGTTTTTCCAGTGCCGAAGGCACCTATAACTGCCACGCTATGCCCTTTGGGAATCCCACCATTAAGCATGTCGTCCAATCCTTCAATTCCAGTTTTTATTTTCATATTCATCACCCTATCTTTTCAGTATTCACAACAACAAATCCGCTACGCCTATTTAGAGTGGTATTGAATCTTGCAATCCTCTCCTCCTCAAGATGAGACATAAGCCCTACAAATTTGAGCACATACATATAGCGATACCTCTTTGAATAACTTCCAGAGCCGTGCCACTCAAATACAAATACACCATCAACTGCGTCAAAAAGTAAGTTTTCTTTCATCTCATCCACAACGCCCAGAGTTAAAAGGAGATAAATAACCGTGTTCCATTTCTTGGCTGCTCTCCTCAATCCCTTTATCACATCAATTAGATTTTCAAAATTTATACGAGGGGATGTGACCAAATCAGTCAGAGAGTCCACGATAACTATTCTTCCATTTGAGTATGAGTCAAGAACATTCACAAATTCTTTCAGTATCTCTCCTTTTCTCTTCAAAAATTCACCCGTGCTATCGGTAATCCATCTCCTAGGCACTATGCTGTTGCGAAAATACTCCACTGACAAATCTTTAATTTTTAGCGAGTCTCTAAATGCCTCGGCAAGGTCTTCATTGAAGGTCAAATCAACGGCGCGAAATATCTCCTCCTCACTCTTGGAAAAGGATATGTACAATGTGCCCTTGGGAATGTAAATATCCTCGGCCTCTATAATCATAAATTTTCTCCTTTCCTTATATTTCCTCGCTATTGATAATTTTGCCGCGGAGGTATAGGCAAATTCAACATTGCCAGAGCCGGGCTCTCCAGCAAGAATTACAACAGAGCCAGCAGGT
>WAKY01000081.1 GCA_015523135.1 Candidatus Aciduliprofundum sp. | reverse complement strand
GGTATTCAAATCAAATAAAATGGGCAATATATTCGTTGTTATTCTTCTTCCTCGCCATTGGAGCTATGAACTTGTTGAAGCTTGGTATCCGGGGACTCTTTGGAATCCTTATGGAGAGAGGACATTTATGGTTTCAAGCCATGAATTCTATGAGGGTAGAAAGGATTATGCAGAAATTGGAGGTTGCTACTATGCTGCCCGTCTCGCAGTGGGAGAGAAATTGGTAAAAATGAGAAGGCAAGCTGAGGTCATAGTGCTAAGAGAAGCTTTGCCCGATTACATAATGCCTGTTGGGGTCTGGCATGTTAGGGAGAATGTGAGAAATGCCATGCGCAGCGTGCCAAGAATTTTTGAGGATGAAAATGAAGCAGTAAGCTACGCTCTATCACAATTCAACATACCCAAGAAGGCATGGATTGAGGGCTCTACCTTATTGAATAGACTCTTGCATCAAAGGAGGCTTGAGGATTTTGAAATACATTGAAATTTATGTGAAAAATGCATTGGCAAGGTCAAAATTGGAAAACACAGACTATGCCCTCAATCCATATATTGGATGTGAGCATCGATGCGTATATTGCTATGCACCTTATGTCCTTCACATACCCTTGGAGGAATGGAATAGCGTTGTTTATGTTAAAAGAAATATTCCAACAGTGCTTGATAAGGAATTAAAGAAGAAAGAAGGCCTAATAACTATAGGAACAGTAACTGATGCCTACCAGCCAGCAGAGAAAAAATACGAGCTCACGAGGAGATGTTTGGAGGTGCTCAAAAAGCATAAAAGAAAAATATCAATTTTAACAAAATCTTCCTTGATTCTAAGAGATAAAGATATCCTTAAGGATATGGACGCAGAGATAGGAGTGACACTCACGACTTTAGATGATGAGAAGAGAAGAAAAATTGAGCCCTATGCCTCATCTGTAGATGAAAGATTAGAGGTACTAGAAGAATTTGCAAATAGCAATAGAACATATGCATTCATAGGTCCCATATTTCCAGATTTGATTATTCCACAATTAAAGGAGCTTATGAAAATTCTTAAAAATATTGGAGTTTCTTATATAATATTTGATAAATTTAGACTAAAGAAGGGAATGCCTAATATATTGCCCAAAAAGGATACAGATTACTGGATATTAAAGAGAGAAATTTACAGAATTGCAAATAATTTTTCCATTCCATTTTATTTTAGCTGGTGATTATCTTTCATAGGGGTCTTGCAAGCGCACAGTGTCATCGGGATGAGGAGTTGAATATTCGTAGAGGAGCATGTTCTCCACGGCCACTATCCTGTGTTTCTTATTGGGTGGTATTCTGAAAACATCGTTCTTTCGCACTATATTTTTCTCTCCTTCCACTTCTATATACCCCTCTCCGTACATTATGTGCATCGTCTCATCCTTTCTTGGATGATAATGCAATGAGGTTTCATATCCCTTCTTCAAGTAAAGCTCTTTCACCATATACTTCTCCGTCAATATTATCATCTTCTCGTATCCCCATGGCTTGTCTTCCCTATTCTTGTACTCTTCTCTCACCCTCTCCAAATCCTTTAAGCTATCAACGCTCTGCCAAAATACATTGTCTTCGCGGAATATGTACGCTTTTCTCATCTCCGCTAAGAGTGGAAATACTGTGCGTTCAACAGCCCTATCCGTGAACTCTCTATTAAAATACTTGTATGCCTCTTTCTTTATGTAATATATTCCAGCATTTATGTAGTAATCTAGCACGGGCTTCTCTCTAAAGGACAATATCAAATCATCCTTGAAATCTATTATGCCATATGGGGAACGCATTCTTGTAACTGCAATGGTTAGCAAAGCATTCTCATTCTTCCTCGCCCTATCCATCATTTCTCTTATATTAAAATCCGCCACCACATCCCCATTCCTTACAACTGCATCCTCCTCCAATTTTGAAAATGCATTTTTGAGCGCCCACAATGTGCCCCTTGGCTCATCTTCCACAAGATAATTTATCTTTACCCCGTTCCACTCATCTCCATACCTCTCCTTTATCTTCTCCCACAGATAGCCCACAAGAAGATAAACTTCATCTATGCCTGCATACTTCAAATCTAAAATTTGTTTGTCTAAAATCGTATAGCCATCCTTTATCTCTACCAATGGCTTTGGTACATAGTCCGTTATTGGCTTTAACCTCTTTCCATAGCCTCCCG
>WAKY01000080.1 GCA_015523135.1 Candidatus Aciduliprofundum sp. | reverse complement strand
TCAGAATTAGAAGCTCTGCGCTTGGTGGATGTTGAAGGTTTAACACAAGAAGAGGCAGCTGCAAGGATGGGCGTGTCTCGTAAAACTCTTTGGAATGATTTAAAGAATGGAAGAAAAAAAATAGTGGAAGCTATCTTGCATGGATGGAACATAGAGATTAGGGGAGAAAATTATTACATAAGGCAAGATTGATGCGAAAACATTATATCTTTTAATTTTCTATGCATTCACAATGGAAAACGTTAAAGATCTCCTCATGAAAATCAAGGAAAAATCAGAGTTAATTGTAGATCTAGCCTATTCAGCTATAATTTTAGATAGTGAGGACCTCGCAAAAGAGGTGGAGGAATTAGAGAAAGAGATTAATGAGTTAACATACAAGATAAGAATAGTGAGTATGCTTGCCGCAAACACTCCCGACGAGGCGGAGCAACTAGCGGGTATATTGCAAATGGCTGATTCCTCCAACAATTTGGCCAATGCAGCTGCCGATATAGCGTATCTTCTCGATTTGGATATAACTGCAAGACCTTTCCTCCCAAGCTTATTTATGAAGGCAGACGAGAAGATACATGTTGTAAGAGTTTATTCAAATTCAAGCATAGTAAATAGAACTCTTGGTGAGTTGAATATCGAGGCGGAGAGTGGGGTAAGGGTTATAGCAATAAAACGTGGACGTAACTGGATTTATGATCCTGAAGACCATGTAAGAATAAAGTCTGATGATTTACTCATAATAAGAGGTACTGAGGATGGCTATGAATTCTTAGACAGAGTAGCAAGGGGTGAAGAGAGTTGGGATTAGGTGAGATGATAATTGAGATGAAAAACATATCCGAATTGATGGTTGATTTGGCTTATTCTGCATTGATATTTAACAATAAGGAAATAGCTGAGGAGGTAAAGTACTTAGAGGAAAAAATTGATGAAAGATATTACCAGCTTGAAGAACAAGCCATAAAAGAGGCAATTGAAAAGAAAAATCCTTACCCTGCTTTGATTTTAATACGCCTTGCCACAAGCATTGAGGCAATATCAGATTCTGCAGTACAAATAGCAGATGTAGTGCTTCGTGGCATTGAGCCGCACCCAGTTATAAGGGAAAGCATAAAAGAGAGTGATATTACAATAACTAAAGCCAGGGTAAGAGAAGATAGTATTTTAGCAAATAAAACTCTAGGAGAATTAAACCTTGCAAGTGAGACAGGAATGTGGATCATAGCAGTAAAGAGGGGAAAGCAATGGATATTCGGACCCACTGAGAACACTAAAATATTGCCAGGAGACATACTTCTAGCAAAGGGACCAATAGAAGGAGTTAGGCACTTTATAAAGCTTTGCAAGGGAGAAGATAAGAAAATTTAAATAGATGATAGAGTAAACAAGAGGGTGCAGATGATTAATGCAAAATTTTTAGGCGGTGCGGAAGAGGTGGGGAGCCTCGGGTTGTATATGCAAATAGGTGAGCTGCGGCTCCTTTTTGATTATGGACTAACTCCATCAAAACCACCATCATATCCAATGCATGCTCCTCCAGTTGATTCTTTATTTTTAACGCATGTGCACTTAGACCACTCTGGGATGATTCCAAGAATAGCTATGGAATATGAGGCAAACATATATGCTACGCCTCCCACAAATTCAGTGCTTCCATTAATGCTAAATGACACAATCAAAGTTGCAAATATTGAGGGTTTTCCAATACCATACACAAAGGAGGAGGTAGAGAGTACTGTTGATGGCCTCATTGACATAGATTATGGAAAAACAATAGAGCTTGGCTCTTTGGATATCATACCTCACAGCGCAGGACATATACCTGGAAGTGCGATGTACGAAATTAGAGACGAAAAAACGATACTATTCACAGGAGATATTCAAACTGTTAACACACATCTCGTGTGGGGAACGAAGCCCGTAAAGACAGATGTACTCATAATGGAGAGCACATACGCTGGAAGAGAGCATCCTCCCCGCGATGAAGTTGAGAAGAACTTCTTAGCAAAAATTGAAGAAATCGTGGACAATGGAGGTAAAGCCATAGTGCCGGCATTCGCAGTGGGTCGTACCCAAGAGATTATGCTCATACTTGCAAAGACCGATTTTGAAGTATGGGTTGACGGAATGGGAAGATTCGTTACAAATCTATTCTTGCAAAATCCACAGTATCTAAGATCGGCAAAGAAATTAAAAAAGGCAAGAAACAAAATGAATATAGTAAGAAGGAGAAGCGATAGGAGAAAAGCTCTAAAGGGAGAAGTTATCGTGGCAACGGGGGGAATGCTTGAAGGAGGTCCTGTGCTACATTACATAAATCATCTAAAGAACGATCCAAAGAGTGGAATATTGCTCACTGGATATCAGGTTGAAGGAACAAATGGAAGATTGCTCATGGATGAGGGCATACTTGAGTTGTATGGAGTAAAAGAAAAAATTGATATGGAGATAGATTTCTTTGATTTCTCTGCCCATGCAGGACACTCAGAGTTGATTGAATTTGC
>WAKY01000079.1 GCA_015523135.1 Candidatus Aciduliprofundum sp. | reverse complement strand
GTGCCTCCAACATCAATTCCTAAAGACATAGATTATAATCACAATGGATATAAATTAATTTGGCAAGGCAAAAAATAAAAACTCCGAGGGCATATATTCTTCAATGTGTGATATTTTAGTTGCAACTCCAAAATTCACGAGAAATGGTAGTATGCTCTTTGCAAAAAATAGCGATAGGGAGCCTAATGAGGCACAAAAAGTTGAATATATACCAAGGAAAAAGCATGAAGAAAATTATGTGAATATGACTTATACTTCATTTCCCCAAGTTGAAGAGACATATGCATTTGTACTCTCCAGACCTTGGTGGATTTGGGGAGCGGAAATGGGTGCCAACGAATTCGGATTAACTATAGGCAACACGGCTGTTTTTACAAATCAGAAAAAAGAGAAAAAAGGCATACTTGGGATGGATATGATTAGATTGGCCCTTGAAAGAAAAAGAAATGCTAAAGATGCTTTAAATTTCATAATTGATATTATCGAGAATTATGGGCAAGGGGGCAGTGGAAGTTATGAGCACAAATTTCTTTACCATAATTCTTTCATAATTGCGGATAGAAAAGAGGCATATGTCCTTGAAACATCGGGCAAGAACTGGGCTGCAAAGATGATTGAAAAATTCTATAGCATATCCAATGCTCTAACATTAAGCGATGATTGGGACTTTGCTTCTGATCCTGTGGTGTCTCTATCCAAGAAAAATAATTTCAACTTTGCAAAGCACTTCTCGGATAAGTTATACACCCATTTTGCACATGGAAAAGAGAGAAGGGATTTTACTTACAAAATGTTAGAACAGGGAGAAGGTAGAATCAATGTACCCTATATAATGAAAATACTTAGAAGCCATCAAACTAATAATTTTGATCCTCTGCATACTTCCATGAAGAATGTATGCATGCATTATGGTGGAAAATTAAAGCCATCCCAAACTGCTAACTCCCAAATCTCTGATCTAAGCTCCGATACACACTGGTTCACGGGAGAATCCATTCCATGCCTTAGCGTATTCAAACCATTCTTTTTTGCTTCTCCATTTTGGCCTGAAGAAGAAAAGATTACAAATAAATATAGTAACAATTTTTGGTGGAGGGCTGAATTTTTTCATAGAAAATTTCAAATTAGCTATGCAAAATATATAGAAGAATTTAAGAAAGAAAGAGATGAAATCCAGATTAAAATATTAGCTCTGGCAAAAATTAAGGACAAAAAAATCACAAAAGAATCTTTTGATATGGAAATAGAGTTTGTAGATAAATGGATAAAAAAGATTGCCAAGGAAAAGCCCACAACAAAATACCAAAGAATTTGGAAAAAGATTAATATGCAAGCTGGCATGCATATTTGAAGGGGATAGAATGAGTGTGGATAAGATAATATCACACCTACACTCTTATCCGCCCAGATACGGGCCAGAGTGGGGCAGTGGGGGAATATTCGGATTGAAGTACTACAAGAAGATGCTATACTATACTCTTGCATTTGAGGCTGAGGCACATTTCATAAAGGATTACGATGAGCAAATTTACAATTTCAGAATGCTCGGCAAAGGGCCTACTTCGGGAGGGGATACATACAATGCTGTAGAAGCTGTGGATGATTTTCTTTATTTTGGCGGCTGGGTCCACGCACCGGCAATTTTCAAAGATGGAAAAATTAGCTTTAAGAATAAATACTCCCATGTACACGAGTACAACATAGAGGATGATTCTCTCAGGCTTCTTTGGAAAGATTCTATTCACCATCGCACAAAGTGGGCTGGAGAGGTTAGCGATATTATCTATGACCCCTATGAAGATAGATTACTCATAGCTAGGCAAGATGGTGACAAAAATTTAGGTGTTTATGCCATTGATAGAGGAACAGGAGAGGATAAAAAGCTCACAAATTCTCCTGCATTAAAAGGGGATGTTCTACATGACTCTGCATTTTTCACCTCCGGAGATAATTTTAGCATAGGTATTCAAAAAGTTATGTGTTTTGATTTAATTGATAATAAGTGGACAGATTTTCCAGTGGACAATTTAATTTCTATAGATGGTGAAGACATACTTGTAAATTCGGTTGGAGATGTTGCCAGCCTTTATAACAGGTTCTTCGTGTTTACTAGGGGTGGCATAATTATAGGCAATCCCCTTAGCGGAGAGAATTTTAGGGCTGTTAGATTGCTAGATTTTTTCACATTTCAATCTCCGATGCGCTCAAATGCATTATACATAAACGGAGGTGTGCTTGTAGCTTACAATGCTCATCATGATGCTTTGTACAGTGTCAAAACCTTGGAAGATAAGATTAAATATACTATAACAAATGCAATTGTGGCTCCAACACTCCTTGTATATATAACTCCACCTGTGGCAAAAATAGTTGGTACTTTCGGTGCTAGAATTACTTCAATGGAATCTGTTGGGGATAAGATTGTTATTGGAACAAATACTTCCCCAAATTTGGGCTCAGAGGATGCGCTTCCCTACGATGCAGGTCATAGGGGATTTAGTATAATTGATATGAATTTACTACATAACCAACCTCCGCCTGTGCATATAACATTCCCTCTGGCTTTAATATCTTTAGTTATGCAAAAGATGAAACATCATAATTTTGGGGGCATTCCACTTACAGGGTATAAAAACAAAAAGTTAATCATCTATGCATCCAAAAGTAATAAATTGACAGTATATGAGTATGATCTTTCACTTCCACTAACTTATTCTCGCTCAGATACCTTTACCATAATGCCTGGAAGAAATATCATAGATTTATCATCGTTCTATGGAATAGTATCTTTCTCACTAAAAGATATTGATGCTGTGGGTGAAATAAAAATTGTGTTAGAATAATCAATAAACATTCCATAGGGAGCTAAAATAATTCTCGTATTGCTGAGCTACTTCATTGCTCTCTATTATTGCATCTGCCTCATGATTGTAATCCAAAGCGCTGGTACTCCAATTGGTAGAGCCGACAATGACTATGCTGTCATCTATAATCACCAATTTATCATGCGTAGTTTCATTGCTCCAGTCAAATTTCACCTGAACTTTATGACTCTCAAAGTATTCTTTCCAATTTTGTGCCCATTTAACCATCTGCGGATTTTCAAATCCATAACCCTTGCCATCATCCAAAATTATCTTAACATCCACTCCTCTATTCTCAGCAGCTACCAAAGCCCTACCAAGTGCTGATACTTTATGTGTATCCTTATCCGGATTTCCATACCATTTCATCTCATACATAACTATGTGAATACTCACGTTGGCATTATTTATCTTCTCAATTACCACTGGATAATACTGCCTATCTTCAATTGGAATAACTTTAATATTTGAGGATTCTACCACCGTGTACTTAGTTTCATTATTACCCTGCTGAGCAATTAGCTCTGCTGACATAAATCCAGCTATGAAAGCAAGTATAACTGCTGTAACAAGAAGTGCTCGGGTATTCATAGAAAAGAGAATAATACCAATTTATTTAATTTTATTCCAATTTTAGTTCATATTGAGCGGTATAGGGACTGTAAATTAATTTCCCCTCCAAAATTCTAAATCCTGCGGGTATCTTTTTATCGGCTACAACTTTTAGAGAATAAGCACCATCCCTAAGATATCCATAATAAAAATAAGAGATTATGCTTCCATGAATCCAAACAACTTTGCCTTCATAATTAGCAAGCTCATTCAAATTTACGCAGGTGCCGTTATATTGCAAGCTTATATTTTCTGCTCGGAAAATTCCTTTTTCGTAATATCCCCTGATATAAACATTTCTCTCCCCAAAATATCCATTCTTAACATACACTTTTATCAAATTAAATCCATCTGTAAATTCAAAATAATTGCTCATTCTCATAGCACTCAAATTCCCTCGCAGCTTAATATGCATACCTAGAAAATGCTCGGGCTCCTCAAGAACTTCCCTAAGATTCAATTCCAAATATTTCGCAATGATTTGCAAATCTCCTTCCCTGTAAACTACCACTTCAATTGAACCACGATAATTAACCACTTGGCCCTTGGCAATTACAACCTCGCCGGGATATAAAATTGCAGAAAATTGAAGAAACAAAGTTGTTTTATTTTCAAATTTTTCATCGTAAATGTAAGCCAATACGCCATTTGTAATATTCTTAGAGTATCCAACTATCCCCTTAACTTCCACATAATCCCCAATATGCCTCGCCACACCCCCAATATTCACCTTCTCGGGTTTCACATTCGAAGAATATACGTAAAGCAAACTTAATGCTAGAATAATAGCAAGAACCAGAGCTATAAGCTTTTTATCCTCGTTTATGTACACCTTCAATCATCCAATTTTTATTATTTAAATTTTCCTTCCTTAGGAAAAACAATTAAATCCAAAATACAATTACTCGCCATGAAAACTTGTAGGGGTTCTCAATGTCTCAATGTTGAGCTTATTGCCTACTCTGTTCCAAGGGAAGGGGGAGTGGATGAATTAATAGCTGAGAGTGCTGCCATATCGCACGCTCCAGAATTTAGAAAATTAAATGAGAAAAGGGTTAAGCACTTAGTTAATCTCCTAAAAAAATTAGGACATGAAAGTGTTTTTGAACATGCCTGTTTCACTTTCCGTGTTGAAGGAATATCTCGCGTATGCTCTCACCAACTTGTTAGGCATAGATTGGCAAGCTATACACAGCAGAGCCAAAGGTATGTTAATTTAAAAGAGCCAAAATTCATCGTACCTGATGCAATTTATGGTAGTGAATTTGAAGATGAATTCATGGAAATTTTGGAGAGGGCAGCAGAGCTTTATCGCAGAATGGTTGAAGGGGGCATAAGAAAGGAGGATGCTCGCTTCATTCTTCCCCAAGGAATTGAAACAAAATTAATTATAACAATGAATGCAAGAGAATTAAGACATTTCATATCTCTCCGCTGTGACCCAAGTGCTCAGTGGGAGATCAGAGCGATGGCTAAAGAGATGCTCAAATTAGCTTACGAGAAAGCTCCAATTTTATTTGAGGATTTATACAAAGAGTATATAGAGGACAAAACTGACCAGTAATTATAAAATATGAAGATTTCATGGCTTCCGCAAGGTGATTTAAATGACAGTTGATAAAGAGGCTTTGAAAAAGGGCGAAGAAACTAGAAAGAGAATAATGGAAGCAAAAGAGACAGAGAAGAGAATTGCAGAAAAGATGAAGAGTATAAAGCACAAGATTATGGTTTTAAGTGGTAAAGGGGGTGTGGGAAAGACCACTGTAGCGGTCAATCTTGCAGTTACGCTGGCTTTAAAGGGCTATAAAGTAGGGCTTCTTGATGCAGATATACACGGTCCTAATGTGCCCAAAATGCTAGGTGTGCAAAATGTTAAGCTCACTGTAAGTCCCGAAGGTTTAATTGTTCCTGCTGAACCCATCCCAAACCTAAAAGCCATATCTCTACAAATGGCTCTACCACAGGATGACTCTCCCATCATTTGGCGCGGTCCACTTAAACACAAGGCAATACAGCAACTTTTAGATGAGGTTGATTGGGGAGAACTTGATTTTCTAATAATTGATATGCCTCCGGGCACTGGTGATGAGGCTTTGAGCGTTTCACAACTAATACCAGATATGGATGGAGTACTCATAGTTGTAACTCCTCAAGAAGTTGCTCTACTAGATGCAACAAAGGCAATTAACTTCGCAAGGCAGCTTCAAAAGAAAATTATAGGCATAATTGAAAACATGGAAGGAGAAATATTTGGACATGGCGGTGGCAAAAAGGCTGCAGATAAGTACAATGTACCCTTCATAGGAAGCATACCCATGGATGCAAATATAGTAAAATGCGGAGATGCCGGGGAGCCTTTTGTTATGAAATACCCAGAATCTGAGGCAGCTAAAGCATTTGAAAATTCTGTGGAAAACCTTTTAAAAGTCGTGGGGGAAAAATAATTCCTCTCCTTTTTTGATGAGCCAAAAATTTATAATGTGAAAAACAATACCAATAACCAGGGATTAATATGCGACTAAAGATGGACATAAAGGATTTAAGGGAAATTACGAACCTTCTACTTACTTTGGTTTCAGAAGCAAAATTTGAAGTTAATGGCGAGGGACTTAGTGTAAAGGCAGTAGATCCCGCACATGTAGCTATGATAGTCATAAATGTTAGTAAGGATGCTTTTCTTGAATTTGACACAGAGGAGGAAGAGCTCGGTGTGGATTTAGACAAGGTTAGAGATATATTGAAGTTGGCTTCCTCAGGAGATATAGTAGAAATATCCAAAGATGGAAACAAACTAACTTTCCTCATCGGAAATCTAACTAGAAGTATGCCCCTAATAGATACCAGCGCACTTAGTGTACCAAAAGTGCCAAACCTAGTACTTCCAGCAAAGGTTGTAATACCTCTTAGAGAATTTGAGCATGGAATTAAGGCAGCAGAGAGTATATCAGATAACATCACCCTTAGAATAACACCAACAGAATTTGAAATGTACACTCAAGGGGATGAAGATGAAGCACGCTTGAATATACCAAGAGACATGCTAAAAGAGTTATCTTGCGAAGAGCCTGTTAAGAGTATGTACCCTGTAGATTATCTAGTAAAACTTGTAAAGGCAATAGATTCTGCAGATTCTGTAACAATATACATGGGCACAGATTATCCAATAAAGCTCGAATTTGAAATCACTGGGGGAAGGGGCAAGGGAGAGTACCTTCTAGCTCCGAGAATTGAAGGAGAATAATTTATTTTCCAAATCTCTTTTTAAATAAAAATTTCAGATTTTTGAGCCCATCTTTCCAAGTATTTAACTTAACTTCTCCTTTTCTCTCCCTATACTCTATGGGAATTTCCTTACACTTAAATTTTTTCCATGCCTCTATTTTTATCTCCTCGCTAAATGGCATGCCATCAGATGTTAAATTCAGCTCTTTCAATATCTCTCGGCGAAATACCCACATACCACTCTGAGAGTCCTTTATCTTTACTCCAAAGAGCAAGCGGGTTGTTACGGTAAGTACCCAATTTCCGAATTTATGTGTGGCACTCATAGCCCCTTTTTGCATTTTTGAAAATCTCTCGCAAGATATGAAATCTAAATTATTCTTGATAAGATAATCTACAAGCTCGGGTATTTTCTCTGCAGGATATGTATCATCTCCATCAAGTGTCACAATTATATCCCCGGTAGCTGCAGCAAATCCTGTTTTGTATGCCCTACCATATCCCCTACGCTTCTCCACAATCACCTTTGCTCCCTTCTCCTTTGCAATCTCTCTCGTTCTGTCCCTTGAGTTTCCATCCACTATTATTATCTCCCACTCGTACTTTGGGTCCTTTGGGATCTTATCCAACACATGTCCTATGCTCTCTTCTTCGTTGAGCGTGGGAATAATTACACTAACCTTCATCTCTTCTCACCATAGAGCTTGCAGGCAAGATAGCCCATCATTGCAAAAGATAATCTTAAAATCCCATAAAAATTTAATTGAGATGGATTGAACATTCTCTGCGGTTTATATTTATTCCACATCTTACCATGTTTTAAGGTTAATTGCTTCCTCCCATATCCATTCCAAAATGCTTGCTTAGCAAATGAGTAAAAAGAATCGCGGGTTCTGTGATATATTATTGCGTTTGAATTGTAGATAAATTTTGCACCTGCATCTACAGCTCGCATATTTAGGTCAATATCTTCCGCAGTTACGAACCATGGGTCAAAACCTCCGATACGCTGAAATAATTCTTTTTTGTAAGCGAGATTGCAGCTTGGGTATGTAACATCCCATCCCTTGTAAAACAACTCAACCCTCTCAAGATTCTCCCATGGACCATAACCTATGTAAATAGTATTTCCTGCAACAACATCAGCGCCCTCTTTGAAGCTCTTCCGAATCTGAGATAGCCAGAATGGATTTGCTATATCATCTCCATCCGTGAAGGCTATAAAATTCCCAGATGCTTTTTCAACACCATAATTTCTCCCAACTCCTCTTGAGCCCCCTTTCTTATATAGATGAATGAAATCATAATTTTCCATATATTTTTTCACAATCTCTCTTGTCATATCCTGGCTGTGGGCATCCACAATAATTATTTCAAAGGGTTGCTCTTGTATTACGAGAGAGTCGAGTAAATTTGCTATATGTTTTTCCTCGTTTCTCACTGTTATTACTATGCTTATGAACACTATCCCAAATCCCCTTTTATATTTAATAAATTTTGCTCTTATTTCTTCTTTTTCATCTCTTTTTCTAATCCTCTATTTATGGCAGCAATTGCGGCAGCTACCATTATACCGGTAAGGAGCATTCCTGTAAGAGGTAGCACTATGGCACATATAAACTTGCCTAATCCTGTGTGAGGAACTATATCCCCATAACCAAGAGTTAGTGCTGTTACAAACGCAAAATATATACCATCCCAAATTCCTAAACCTTCCAAAAATGCAAGTAAGATTCCCATGATGATTATGAATACAAACAATGTAATTACTATCTTTCTGACTACATATATGACTCTCATAAACATACCAAAGAAGGCCTTAAAGCCTATTGATGGATATTCCTCTTTCTTGCCAAAATCGTCAAGCAAATGCACCACTCCTAATAATAAATGATGAAGGGATATTTAAAAACTTTCTCGGAAATTATAAATGCTTATGCTTCTTATCAAAATTATGGAAAATCCATACGCTAAGATGCTTCGCCTTGTAATTCTCTCTCCTCTCGGTATAATAGGGGTCAGCTTCTTATTTCTTGGTGCTGCAGGTATATTTTTGTACGGAATACTCATAGCATACAAACCCTCCTTGGTTTATCAGTGGCAAAGTTGGATGTACCCTCTTATTTTCCTTTTCCTAGCCTTCGTGTTCATAGATTTCTCACTTACCTCAGAGAAAAGGAGCACGAGGGAATTTATCAGGGCAGTTAGAAATGCCGAAAAGAAAATGTCTGAAGGAATTATAAAGAAAAACATATCCAATAGTACCTCAGAGTTTGGTCCAAATAGCAGAGATATAGAGATACTAAAAATGGTTAAGGATTCTGGAGGATATGTGCCAATTCTTAGACAGCAAATCATAGATTCTCCTTTTGATATTCAAGAAGGCATAGAAAGTATTGCCAAACTTTCTCTCCTAGAATACCTACGAATTCCAGAAGGAAAGGGTATGAAAATAATTATTACATCCAAAGGCTTAGATGCCATGGAGCTTCCACCAATCACATTTGCCTCCTTGGTACCGTGGGATATATCCCTAATGCTCATACGCGCAAATCTTCTATACAGCGAAGGGAATTATGAGAAGACAATACTGGAAATTTACAATCTCTTGGAGCGAGCACTAAAAGTACACCTCATTCCAACCATTGAGAATTATAGGGAGAAATGGAACGAAAAGATAGAGAATAAAGTTGGCAATGATGCTAAGGCGAGAGAAATGTACTCTTGGAAAGGAGAGAAGACCATTGCATCCCTCAACGCACTATGGAACTTCTACAAGAAAAACTCTGAGCTAGGCAAGAAGTGGAAATCTCTCATGGATGCCGAAGTAGATGAGGTAGAAAGAATGAAGAAAACAATGGATAGGATAGTGGATGTTATTGCAGACACCCGCTCAAGATATGCCCATAACAAGCCCGGCGGGAAGTACAAAAAAGATGCCTATCGAATAATAAAGCTGGCGGAAATTCTCATAGGGGTGCTATTTGAGAATATGAAAGAAAAAAGTTTGGAAAACTAGGCCTTCCCAGGATTCTTTGGAAGCCAGATTGAAAGTATTGCACCAATTACCAAAGATATCATCAAGAATATCATAGCTGATTGCATTGCGTTTGCAAGGGCAACCCTAATAATTTCCTCCACATGATGCATATATTCTGGTGGAATGGTTATATTTCCCTGTCTCATATGCATAAGCCATTCTATAACCTTTGC
>WAKY01000078.1 GCA_015523135.1 Candidatus Aciduliprofundum sp. | reverse complement strand
TTTGAGCGCAGGGGAAAAATTTATCTCTTATTCCTCTCCTATCCCTAGTATGAGCGAAGTTGAAATATCAAGATTGGAAATTCAAGGAAAAGAGTTATTGGGGATAAGGGTTGAAATGCCAAATGCACCCTTATTGCTCATTAAAGGTAGCAAAGGATTTGCAATGTGTGGTTATTTAAATCCATCCACCGCTGAAAAATTGGGAGATATAGCTGTTATGGTATCTGGAGTGAATACATTTGAAGATATGCTTAATGCAAAGATAAAATGGACATCGCCTAAAGCGAAAGAGCTCGGAATTGAAGAGGGAAGAATATTAAGGGAAGAGATAAAGAAGCTTTGAAATTTTTAATGGCTAATGTACTGATCCTTTGCATATTTTGGTCCTCTAATTGATATTCCTATCAACGAGATGACTATCCCTGAGATTATTAGAGTGATTGCTGCAATGAGCATATAAACATTGTATTCCACAAACAAACCTATGCCCAATACGATTCCTATAATCGCCAGTGCATTGCCTATACCTAAAATCACACTTCCTCCAATATACTTTTTACTTTTGTTCATTTTATCTCCTCTTGAGATTTACTACAGGTAATTTAATATAAATAACTTCTCAAAAAGAGCCACCGGGGGGATTCGAACCCCCGACCTGCTGATAACCCGGAGCCCATCTCTTTCCGCTGGAGCGCTTTTTCTTTAGAGAAAGGGCCCTTACGAATCAGCCGCTCTACCGGGCTAAGCTACGGTGGCTTTCGAGGTTAAATTGGATTTGCTTATAAATCATTTTCGATGGAAAATATGAAAATACAAAATGCCAATAAATATCCAGTAACAAAGAGTTTTTCATAGATAATTGTGGTATCACCGAAAGACATATATATATATGTCTTTGTATATCTCTTTTTTGCCTTTAAGGCGGGAGATGGATAAAATGAGGTACAAAGCAGTTGTGTGGGTGTTAGCAATTGCTGCTTTGTTCCTAGGTGTGACAGCATTTACTACAGGTGTTGCTTATGGATATACACTGACTAAAGAAAATACAGCAACTCACACGCATACATATGAATGGGAGGGACTATATCTGGCAGAGACCTCTTTAAGGATACATTGGACATATAGGCAATATTATATAGGACATCATATGGTTTATAGCGAGATCATCAACCATGGTGACCCGGAGTATATACTTAATGAAAATTCGTATTTAGTATTCTTAGATGAACACTCTTGGAAAGGAGTTAACCATATAAGCGCTCAGGAAGAGGTGGCTTATGGAAATACACATTTTGATATTCTAGGATACGGCAGTGTAAACATATATACCACAATACACTACTCCAGCACAGGATCTTGGTATTCACAGGATGACTTTGGTACTTACACATAACCTTTTTATATTTTTTTGATTTATAAAGAGTGTGATGCTTTATGAAAGGAAAAGGTATTATCACCCTGAGTGTGATAATTATTTTCTTAGCTGTCATATTTGGTGGTCCATATCTTTTCAATGCCATGCTTCCCCCACCGAAAAGTTCGGGATTCTATACTGATGGTATATATGCAAAATATGAAATGCAGTGCAAGGGAGCTTCAGAGAATATTAAAAAGGGGTATCTAATTTTTAATGTGGATAACCATAAATTGCATTTGAACATAACTGTTTACTCTCATAGCGAAACTATTCTTTTGTATAGAGATATTACTTTCAATGTATCTAATGATGGAAACGGCACATATTACCATGGAAAGAAAGTAATACTCCCGTTCTTCCATGGTAAGGGAGATATTATCTCTTACTATAACGGAAGTTATGTAAATGTTAGTAATAAAGATGGTCCTTCAATCTCTCCGTTTAACAGAGTTGGTATTACTAAATATCGTGAGAGTTACCAATATTACACATATAACCATATCCTTGTAAAAAATGGCTCTGTGGTTGAGCAGGGTGTATTCGGTGATTATGAATATGGCGCGGTATCAAGTTTGCTATTCTTTATGGCTTCCTTTGGCCATGACCCCTTATTCTATCAAATTGCGAATCTCAGTTATAATGGAGTGTATTATCTGGTATCTCTTCTTTTGATAGATACAAATATCCAATTAGCTCCCCCAAATTATTTGGCTTTAGCTGCAATATATACCATTATGATGGCGCCAATTCTCTTGATAATAGCAATACCTGCCGCAGCTATTTACATTTACAAGTACATGAAAGAGAGAAAGGAGCGCGAGGAAGAATGAGTAAGCCACTCATCAAAGTGAAGCATCTTACGAAAAGATACGGAAAAACTGTAGCGCTTAGAGGTGTGTCTTTCGAAATTCATGAAGGCATTACAGGTCTTGTAGGCCCGAACGGTGCGGGAAAGACCACGCTAATCAATATAATTATTGGGCTAATAGAGAAAGATTCAGGTAAGGTAATTATACGCACAGGCAGTAAAGATTTTCGGGAAGATATAGGGGTGATAAGAGACATTATGGCCTTTCCCCCTGAGCTTGAAGTTGAGTATCTTTTAGAGAAAATAGCAGAGCTTTATGGAGCCACCAGAAAAGATGTAAAATGGGTAATGGACATCACAGGACTAAAAGAGGTAAGGCACAAGAGAATAGGAGCACTTTCTATGGGATATAAAAAGAGGTTTGGTATAGCGCATGCTGTAATTCAGAAGCCCATTCTTATAATCGCCGATGAGCCCTTTGCAGGATTAGACCCTGTTATAAAGGTAGATATAAGAGATACTTTGGCCAGATTGAACAAAGATGAGGGAATAAACTTTTTCATATCCTCACACGATATTGGAGACCTGGAAATGATAGCAGATAGGGTTATACTAATAAACAATGGTAAAATAGTTAGAATAATTGGTAAAGGGGAGCATTTGAGCGTTGTGATAAATGTTGCTTCTCCAGAAAAATTTGTAGATTATATGACGAAACTTGGATACAAAACGCACATAGAAGGCTCTCAAGTAAGAGTGGAGGTAACAGATATAAAGGAATTGTTTAAAGTCCTGTATGAGTATGAAGGAACGATTTTTGGGATAAACATGTCATCTATTGAGGGAGTGATTCGTGATGAGGTGGGATAGAATTAAAATACTATACGCAATTGAAAGCGAGAGGCAACGTGCAGGCATTCTTATAGCAATAGTTTCCATAATCCTATCAGTTTTTCTTTCTTTATCTCTTCAACAAAGATTTGCTGTAGATGCAAGAAATTTTGCTAATGTATTATCTCAGAATGCTCAATATTTTCTCTTAATGTTTTTTATTTTTGCAGGTTCAACAATATCCCTTCTTTATTTAACCGAATTAAAATCGGATGAGTCCAAGGGAATCGTAGATACTTTCCTTACACATCCAATTGAAAGAGGAGATTTTGCCTTTGCTAAACTATTAGCCCTAGCATATCCTCTAGCAATAGCAACTGTTATTATTTCCATAGTATTCCTTATATTTTCAGGAGAGATATTTATTTTAGGACCTTTATTGTCCACAGGTATTATAGTAAGCATTCTTGTACTTCTTCTCTGTGTTTTCTCTATTGCGTTTTTGAGTTCTATACTTATAAGATACTCACCCCTACCAGAAATGCTAATCATCTTCTACTTTGTTGGAGGATACCTTTTCATATCTACTATGGGTATAATTCCAGATACACGAAAATATATAGCAGCACTTTTCCCATTTCTTACTATAGTAAAACTATTTGGGGGAATTAATGTAAGTATTGTAGAAATTGTGCTTATGAGTTCATCAATCTTTGCCTATATCATCCTTCTATATCTCTCTTATGTTTGGATGAACACATATAAAAGGAGGGCTTTAGGATGAAATGGGAGAGTGTATTAATAGGACTATCAATTGCATCCATAATATTCCTCGGAATGTCTCTAAATGCTCAGCCTGTAGCTTTGTATGAAGGAAATCACTACTTGAACCCTCACCGAGAAGTACATATGAAAATAGTGGAATTCGGTGGAGAACTCAAGGTGAAATTTAAAATAACTGTGGGAGGAAAAAATGCATCTAAAAATATAACAATTTATTTAGATGGAAAGAAAATTCCACAAGGCAAATGGGTCTCCACCGGATATATTGGAGTGCATACGCTTGTAATAAATTCTACTAAGGAAGTAAATATGGATCTTTATGTATATTCAAAGGGTGAGAGTGTATATATTCCCATCTCCTTTGGCATAGTGGCAGCACTCTCTGCACTTCTCGCGTTTGCAAAGTATAGACAAGATAAAAAATACCAAAGAAGTTAATAATTAGAAGTGCAATTAGAAGATCTGTGTGCTTTTATACTGCCAAATTCAACAAAATTTAAGTAATCATGAAAGATTTAAGGATATGCAAAGTTTCAGCGATGCAGTGCACCATGCCCTTGATGGAATAGGCTTTGCATTCACAAACGAGAGAAGCTTGCGCATACAGTTTGGAATATTTTTAATTGCAATTATCCTTGGGCTCTATCTTCACATATCGGCAAGTGATTTTGCGATAATAATAGACATATCCGCTCTTGTTTTCTCCCTTGAGCTTGTAAATACGGCGATTGAGAAATCTATGGATGTTATCTCAAATGGAGAGTATGATGAGAGGATAAAAATAATCAAGGATGTATCTGCCGGAGCTGTATTAATTGCGGCAATCTTTGCAATAGTTGAAGGTGCTTTAATTTTCATCCCAAAATTGATGGAGCTGTTTAAATGAGAGCCATAGCACTTTTTTCAGGAGGCAAGGACTCTACATATTCCATTTACCTTGCAATGCAGCAGGGATTTGAAATTGAGAAGCTTGTTACAATATATCCAAAGGAGAAGGACTCTTACATGTACCACATTCCAGCCATAGAGAGAACAAAGTATCAGGCTAGAGCAATGGGTATGGAGCAGGATATTTACAAAATAGGAGATAGTGTAGAAGAATTAAAAAATGTTCTTTCAAATTATGATGTGGATGCAGTTATAAGTGGAGCAATTGCATCCAATTACCAGAAAACGAAGATTGAGGAAGTATGCACAGAGCTTGGGCTCCTTTCTTACGCCCCCCTGTGGGGCAAGAATCAAAGAATGCTAT
>WAKY01000077.1 GCA_015523135.1 Candidatus Aciduliprofundum sp. | reverse complement strand
TGCATCATAATCTTCTGGAACTTGAGATATGTGTGCGTATATAGGCACATCTCTACCTTTAGGAAATATATCCTTTGCATTCTTTCCAGCATTGCTCCTATCCAGAATCCCCACAATTTCATGAGGAGAGTAGAAATACACACCCCTCGCAGTCTTTCCGCCTTGAATGGCAAAGTAATCGTGTGCAAGTATAAGCAATCGCATACAAAAAGTGTAGGAGTGCGAATATATAAAGATATCTACACAAAAAGTATAAAATGAATGAACAATATAGCACTGTAATGCGTCTCAGTTTTGAAACAAAACTTGCAGTGCTGCTAATAATAAGTGCCATAGCATTTTACATCCTAAACTATTTTCTATTTAGAGATTTAAATTTCATTGAAAGATATTTATTAGCTCAGCTCGGATTTTTACCTATATCCGTACTCCTAGTCACCCTTGTACTTAATAAATTAATGGTTAGAAGGGAAAAAATGGAGAGATTAGAAAAATTAAATATTGTAGTAGGAACATTCTTTGCAGAACTAGGCAAGGATCTTTTACGATATCTCTCAAAATACGACAAAAAAATAGAAGATATAGCTAGAGATCTAATAAACGTAGAAAATTTTGATGATAGCGATTTTGAGAGAATAAAATCCAAACTTGTAAAAAGAAAATACGATATTGATATAGACAAAATCAATTTATACGAGTTGAGAAAATTTCTTTTAAATAACAAGGAATTCGCTATAAGTCTTTTAGACAATCCTGCAATAATAGAGCATGAGGCATTTACGGAGCTGCTTTGGAATGTTCTGCATGTCACCGATGAATTAAGGAGAATTCCGAGCTTTGCACACATTGATCGAGAAGATTACCTTGATATAAAGGGAGATCTTGAAAAATTATACAAGTTGCTTATATATGAGTGGATAAGATATGTACAGTATCTACGTACAAGACACCACCACATATTCATATATGAAACAAAAACCAACCCTCTAATTCCCCATGCCTATCATGTAAAAAAGAGAAAATTTATTGAGGGATGATTCCTAGACCTGCTTTATCTGGCACAGAATTGTAACCATCTTTATATTTTACTCCAAGATACGGCTGCTTTGTAAGGTCCCAATACCCATCTAGATCTGCATAATCAGCTCCTATTCCCAAAGCAAAATGGGTGCCTGCTGCAATTCCCACATGGGTCTCTATCATACACCCTATCATAATTTTCATACCCGCAGTTCTGGCAATTGAGGCCATTTTCATTGCTTCATATATTCCTCCACTTTTCATAAGCTTTATATTTATACCATCAACTTTACCTATGAGGCGCAACACATCTAATGAGTTATGGACACTCTCATCTGCAATTATTGGTATATCCACATTCTCTCTTAAAATCTTCAAGTTGTCAATCTCATGAGCAGGAATGGGTTGTTCTGCAAATTCTATATCATATTTTTCAATTTCTTTCAGAACTTTCATCGCTGTTTTTAAAGAATAGCCCTGATTTCCATCAACTCTAATTTTCGCATCTGTCATCTTTCTTATGGCTTTTATCCTTTCAACATCTTCTTCAGGATTTAAACCTATCTTGACCTTTAGCACCTTCGCTCCAGCATCAAGAAGTTTTCTTGCATGTTGCAAAGTATAATTTAAATCCCCAATATCCACCGTTAGAGATGTTTCTATCTTTTCTTTCTTACCACCAAGAAGATCTTTGAGTGGAGTATCCATCTTCTGACCTAAAATATCAAAAAGGGCAAAATCAATTGCTGCCTTCGCGCTAGGAGTGCCCAAAAGAGAAGAATTTAGGTCATCCATAATTTTGCCTATTTTTATAGGATTTCTCCCTATCAACATGGGCTTAAAGCGTTCTAGCGCTGCAACAACAGAGGCAACGGTGTCTCCAGTTATGCGAGGTGCTGGAGCTGCCTCCCCATACCCACAATATTTTTCAGTGCAAATCTTAACTATTACACCCCTATAAGTATCCATAGTTTCAAAAGCTATTTTGAATGGCTTTCTCAAGGGTATTTCTAAAACATCCCAATTCATACTCACTATTTCTTCCATAGCAGAAGGTATGAGAATAACTAAAATAAACTTTCTCATTTCTGAGTTATGATTGTTACCTTTACCTCTTCCCCATACTGGGGTGTGCGATAAACATCCAAAAACACAGGCTCATAGGGCTTTGCAGCTATTCTTGCATCTTCAATATCCACATCTCCACTAAAAAGCATAACCATATCTCCCTCGCTTATCCAAGGAGAATCAAGGGCATCCTTGATAGCTACTTCCAACCTATTCTTACCTGAACCAAAACCTATGCCTATACCCAATTCTCCTTTTAAAGGTACACTTAACATATTCTTAATGAGAATATTTCTAAAATCCAAAATAATATGCTTCATAATCTCTGGAGGAATGTTCATTGCAACCCTTATCTGAATATTGGAATAATGCTTCAAAAGCCCATCGTTATCAAGTATGAAGTACATATCGTAATTTTTCCTTATATCATTCAAAGCTTCATTAGCCAATTCTATTCTCCCACGATTTTCCGAGGAGAATGGTAAGGTGAAAAGTCCTATAAGCTTGCTCTGACTCCTCTTCGCTTTCCCCATAATTCTAGCGATATTTGTACCAAGCGTGCCTCCGAGGCCTGAAAGAACAAAAATGTACGGGCTGCTTATCCTTGCGAGCCACGGAAATGCCATGTTTATGAGCTTTTTGTCCACGGTAGCATAGGCCATAACCTTCTTCTTATCAACCTTTATATCTCCATCATGCTCATTTATAAGAATTGGTCTTATAGGAAGCTGGGAAGTAACATACTCTGCAAACCTTACACCTGCGCCTCCACAGCCAAGGATTGTAAGCATATCCACATTCCATAATGGACTTTAAATTATTAAACCTTTCATAATTTTCTACCAAAAACCATGAAGCCTGTGTGGGCAACTTCCACATTACCTGGCCTAGTTCCCATATCCCCCACGAGAATATCACGCTTTATTATCTCCGTGGCCTCAAGGTCCACAAAGCCCGAACTCTTCATCTTTTTATACACCTTTTCAAGTTGATTGTATGTTGGGATATAGGCCATAATGCATCCCGATTGCTTCAGAGCTTTTCTTGCCATATCCACAGCCTCCCATGGCTCCGGGATGTCAAGAATGAACGCATCCACATCTTTTTCTTCCACATCCTTTCTTATATCCCCTTTCTTCAAGACCCAATGATCCTGCAACCCTGCATTTTCCACATTCTTCTTTGCAATTGCAGCAAAATCATCTCGCAGCTCGTATGTGTAAACTTTGCCATTGGGGTATGTGTAATACAGCAATGCAATGCTCATTGCTCCAGAGCCTGCACCTCCTTCAACCACACGCCACCCACTTCTTATCCCACATCTAGCTATTATGTAAGCTGCGTCTTTAAGCGCTATAATTTGGGCTTTTCTCTTTATGGTACTTATATAATCGTATAAATTGCTCCTAAGCACATAAACTTCCTTCGTTCCTAATTTGGCTTTACCTTCTTTCAGCTCTTTGAGCACAGCAAAATCCCCTACGCGATACATACCATCCTTTCTAACAAGATACCTCTTTTTTCCATCTAAAATGGTGAGCATACACAATAATCGCATATATGATTAAAGATTTTTGCAATGATTGGCAAAAAATATAAATAAAGGCTCTCATTTGGAGAATTTGTAATGAAAAAGGTAATAACTGGACTTCCGGACGAGCTGTTTGCCTTGGAGGAAATTTCCAAGGAGCAGCAAGTGATAAGGATATACACTGACAAGAGAAGGTATGGGAAAACAGTGACCATAATAGAGGGGTTTGATCCGAAAGATGTTGACTTAAAAGACATGGCTAGAGCTCTGCGTAAGAAAACTGCATCTGGCGGAACTGTGAAAGATGGCCGCATTGAGCTGCAAGGAGACCAGAGAGACAAAGCTAAAAAATTCTTAGAATCTCAGGGCTATACAGTTGAAATCATAGAGTAATTATGCCAAACAAAGATATTTTAGAGCTCATAGATGAGCTTGTAGAAGAAGCAAAGCGCTGCAACCACCGTAGACTTATAGTTATAGCTGATGAGAGAGAAAAAGGTATATCCCTTTTGCAAGAAATTCTGAGCAAAATACAACTAGAGAGAAAAATAACCTTCGCAAAAAACATAGATTTCAAAGTACCCGGAGAAGTTGAAGAACTAAAGAATTCGGAAAAATACCTTGGCACAAATTATGACCTTTTGGCCCTGGATTTGCACCATTCTTTCATTCCCAACGATTTGGGAAAACTCATAAACATTGTACAAGGGGGTGGATTGATAATTCTCTTAACTCCTCCATTTGAAGAATGGCCAAAGTTGAGAAATTTTTTCCATGAAGTCATTTTAACTCCCCCATACACTATGGACGATATAAAGGGAAACTTTGCAAAATGGGTTATCAAAAAATTGAAAGAGTATGAAGGGATAGCGATAATTGAAAAGGGAGAGATAACAAAAAGAGGAAATTTGGAGTGCGAGAAGAAAGATAGAAGAATTGAAATACCGAAGAAAACCAGATTTCCAAGGGATGCCTATGAGATGTGCATGAGCCAAGACCAAGTTAGAGT
>WAKY01000076.1 GCA_015523135.1 Candidatus Aciduliprofundum sp. | reverse complement strand
GCCCTTGGATCAAATACAAGTTGAGGCATGCCTCTGAATGTTCTAACATAGGCTCCAGAAATGCGGAGCACATCTCCTTTATTCACCTCTACATCCCAAGCGCTAAAGGGTATCTCGCCTGTATCATCTCCAATTATGCCCTCATAAACTTTCCTTGGTACATCATCTACCACTACTTCCTTTGGAGATGCTTCAAGTATTTTACCAACAACTTCCACAAAACCCATTTTTGGATGTAGCTCAACTATCTTTGCTGGTTTAATTGTTGTTTTCACATTTATCGAGTTTGGAGGCAAAAGTGATATTTTAGTATTATTCCCAAAAACGAGCTGGGCTTTTCCTTGCCACTCCCTAGTGTATGCATTTTTTACCTCTATACAATCTCCCTTACGCAATTCCACATCCAATTTCCAAGCTGTGAACGGTATTGTGCCTGTTTCATCGCCTACGATTCCATAGTACATCTTCCTCTTTATTCCATCAAGCTCGTACTCCTTTGAGTTTATTGTTATAACTTTTAATTTTATGTCAACCCTTGCGTCATTTGGGCCTAAATCTTCCACCTTCTTCTCATTATTTGTTAGTTTGGAAGGATCACCGCCTAATTTTGATACTATACTCCTCTTTGCCTCTATAATTGGCACTTTGAAATTCACGATCCAATTGCGAAGCTCCTTTGCTATAGTCTCTTTATCCACCTTTCCATCAAGAATGTTGTAAATATCTTCAACGTGCTTGTCAAAATCGTCCATCAAATCACCTCACATATAGCCCTTTACATCCTTGTTCATGCTCTTCATAATCTCGTCAACCACTTGCTCAGCATCCTTCTTGTTTAACCCAACTCTCTTTGTTAGGAAATTTATCAAGTCATCCCTGTTGGCTCCTTCGCTTAACCTCTCTTTCACCATGCCTACAAGTCGGGCAAAGAGCTCATCTCTAAACTCTTCCTCCATATTCAAAGCTTTAACCATCATGTACATTCCTGTGAGTATAGAAGCTATGGAATCTTCAAATATATCCTTGTTGAAATATTTCTTCCCAAGGTCTACTTGGAGCACAACCTCTTCGTTTATGCCCTCCAATGCAAATTTTAGATAGTCCACCCCGCCGTTTAAAATCATCAGCGCTCTAATTATTCTCAATCTATCTTTCAACTCTTCAACCGCAGTCTCTATACCTGTGTATACCCTTAACCTTATGAAATTCTCATCCTCTATAACATTTAGTATGAACGGAATTTTGGGGTGCTGAGCTACAAGTGCATTCCCATTCCTTTCGACATTCCAAGGCAAATCTACTAGATCTTGGGCATCTTCCGTGCCCTCTTTTAACCATTTTTCTATATCATCCAAGAGCATAAGCATAATATTGAAGGAAAGTATAAAAACTTTGCAACGAGAAAAATATTTATGGTGTTATATGCATATGCCTTTGTATGCAAACAGGCTTTGACATCATGGAATACGATAAAGCGCTTAGAACATTATGGGCAAAAAGAATTTCTGCCAGTTTTATTGATTTCATCATTACATTTGCAATTGCCTACGAGCTTGCGTGGGTATTTGATTGGAGTATTGAATCCGTTCTCTTTATTTGGCAGGGAATAATATGGTTTGTGTATTCTACAATTTTTGATGCTATTAACGGCAAAACTCCTGGAAAATATATATTTAAGATTCGTGCCGTATCATTTATTGGCCCTCTAAATATTTGGAAAGCCATAGGAAGAAATGCCACAAAGTTAAATTGGATTGTTTATATTGGTGATATAATTGCAGGATTGAGCACGGAAGGAGAGCCAAGGCAGAGATATTCTGAGAGATTTTTAGATTCTTTAGTAATCTCAGAATTTAAAGAAGAAAGAAAAATAAAAACATTCAAGATAGAGGAGGAAAAGGAGGAGTTTGAATTACCAGAATAAAATCATATACTGCTCAGCTTTCTTATTATCCTTTCCTTCATTTTTAGAAGCTCTATCCTTCTCCTCTCAATCTCTTTGATCTCTTTCTCAATTCTATCTAACATCTCTCCAAAATCTTCATCCTCAAATTTGAAATCTTCCTCATCATCCAAATCATATTTTCTAATCTCAAAAATTCCTGGGGCAACATCTATTACTATTGAAAAGCTTTTATTTACCTCATAAAGTTTTCTTGGCGCTCCCATATCACTTTTTTCCATACCTGCTTTTTTGATTATTTCTGATTTTTCAAGAACATCTAAATGCTTTACTATTGCTTGCTGTGATACTCTTAAATCTTTAGCTAGTTGAAGGGCATAATAACGCCCTTCAACTAACCTTTTTAATATTTCTCTTCTTGTTTGATTCTCGATTGCATTTAGAAGCTCATCTATGGAGCTCATTTTCACTTTACCTTTATCTTTGTTCCTTTCTTCTTCTTTGGCTCTACCCTCTCAAACACAACATCCAAAATTCCATTCTTGTATGTTGCTTTGGCGCTATCTGGTTTTACCTTTGCTGGAAGTTCCACTTCTTTGTAGTACTTTCTCTCAGGAGTATCAACCTTGATTGTGAGTATATTATTGTCTTCATCCAAATCCAGTTCTATGTCATCTTTTGTAACTCCTGGCATCTCTGCTGTGATACTTATTGTATTATCGTTCTCCATCACATCAACTAGAGGCTCTCTATATCCTTCCATACCCTCTTCCTTTATGCCAAAACTTCTAGGTACGTTGCCAAATTCTTGAATTTGTGGTTTTCCGTCGGGACCTACTCGCATGCTGAATCCATAAACATATGGACCTTTAACCTCCCCTCTTCCAAATTCTCTTATCATTCTGTTCATCCACTCTTCCATTCTCCTTATCTCTTTTTCTATATCGAAGTCGAAGAAATCATCAAAGAACGGATCTCTCCAGTCATCATTATTGTCTTTCTTTCTTCTTATCACCATTTTTATCACCTCCAGTTATCAACTTTTAGTTTACAACCTTCCTTATTACAATCTAATATATAAATTTTTCTGAGAAAGTTTATATTGGTAATTTCCATAATAAGTATGGGAAGCGCATCCCATCCCTTCTGGCATACTTCTTTTATTTTTTTGTGTTTATGTTTTGTATGACTATGCAAGTTATAAATATTTAAACACAATAACCCCTTGATGGATCCTAATATTGGATTTCTTATGATTCTTATCTCTATACTTATAATAATAGTACTTCCTAGATTTAAGATTCACATAGCTATAGCTATAATGATTGGTGCATTATTTCTCTTGTTTGTTTTAGGGGCAGATTGGTATCAAGTTCTTCTTGATCTTATGAACTGGCATAGTTTCTGGAGAATTATTGTGATTGTGTTTCTCTCTTTACTAATCGTAGCCCTTATGGAAAAAATAGGATACCTGAATATTATGGTAAACTCGGTGAGATCTCTAGCCGCTTCTTTGGGCTCTTCCATGGTATCCATTTCTGCCTTCATAGGCCTGCTTCCAATGCCCGGAGGTGCGTATGTATCTGCTCGCCTAGTTGATTCTCTTGCTAAAGAAATGAAATTGAACCCCATAGAAGCAACCTCTCTAAATTACTGGTTTAGACATCTCTGGGAATACTGGTGGCCATTGTACACTGGCGTGATTGTTGCCTCTGCTATATTTGAAGTAACAATTCCAGATTTTGTTATTCATATGTTCTTTCTCACAATACTTGCAATATTAGGAGGATACATATTCATATATTATCCCATTATGCGAAAGAAAAATATAAAAAAGAAGAGAGTTAAAAATGGTAAATCAAAGGAGTTTGGAAAACTTCTATATTCTTCTTGGCCAATTTTAGTTGTTATGCTTTTAACTCTCCTTGGAATACCTTGGATAGAAAATGGTAAAATTATTCTTTATAGGGTGGACTTATTCTACTCACTACTCTCTGTTGACATACTTCTTTTATTACTTCTCTTGCGTAATAAGAGAACAAAAGATGTTGCTTATTCTCTGAAATTCGCTTTAAAACCTACCTTTCTTGGAGTGACATTTGCAGCCCTATTTATGAAAATAGCAGTTTTAGAGACAAATTCTATGGAATATACTTATCAATTTTTTAATATGTATGGCATTCCTCCTTTCGTTGTGATAATCTTACTTCCTTATCTTGCAGGCCTCATGACTGGAGTTACTGTAGCATATGTCGCTGCCACTTTCCCACTTCTCCTTCCATATATTGGCTCACCACCGAGTTTCACTGCCATTGCATTAGCCTATGCTTCCGGATATGCAGGGCATTTATCCTCACCAGTCCATCTCTGCCTTGTTCTCTCCGCACAGCATTTCAAGGCTGATGTTTACAAAGTAATAAAAAGAGTTAGCCCTGCCATTATATTTGTAGTGGCCATAGTGCTAGCAATATATCTTATTATTTAGGAGAGAGTATTGAATGGTGCATTTTTCTAAATTCTTATCTTAGAAAGAGACACCTGCGGTTTCTCTCACACAATCTTTCTTTAAAAGTTCTTTTAGAATAACCCCCTTTCTTTCTAAGAAAGCGGCTTAGTGCTCCGGCCGGGATTTGAACCCGGGTCACGGGCTTTCTTCAAAGCCCTTAGCCCCTTTGAGCAATGAACTTTTTAAAGGGGCTTTCGAAAGGCCCGAATGCTTGGCCGGGCTACACCACCGGAGCATAGCTTTG
>WAKY01000075.1 GCA_015523135.1 Candidatus Aciduliprofundum sp. | reverse complement strand
GATGAGAAGGAAGAGATTGAGAGGAGATTAAATGCCATAAGGGATGAATTGGATAGACTAATTGAAGATATAAGGAATATCAAAACTCAAGATAACTCCGCTCAACTCTCAGTTTGGCTTGAAGAGAAGAAAAAGAATCAAGAGAAATTGAAGGATATAAAGCAACAGATTGAGAAATTAGAGGAGGAGAAAAGGAATTACGAAAATTTGAGGGAAGGTATAAGGAATGAGAGCAAGGAGATAAAATCCAAGATTGAAGAAATGGAAAAGGAAGATGCTGATATAAGGGAAAGAATGAACAAACTCATTCCTGAAAAACTCTCCAACGAGATAAAAGAACTTCGCAGCAGCTTTGATTCTCTGAGAAGTGAAATGCAGAATATTGAGAAGGATATAGTTAGGGTAGAAGGTGAGATAAAAGGATTAAATGATAAGAGAGAGTCTCTAAGTAATGATGTTAAGAATGCAAAGGAAGAGATTGAAAAAATGAGAAAAGAGATAGAAAATGCAGAAAAGGAAATGGAAAAGATACAGCTTGAGAGGAGAAAGCTTGAAGAAGTTGTGAGAAGGGAGGAAGAGAAGATAAAAGATTTAGTTGAAGAGAGAGACAGGCTTGTTAAGAACAAAGAGAGAATAGTGGGGGATATATCTAAAATGGAAGGAGATATAAAGGTTAAGGAGAGCCTGAAGATACACATTCTAGCTAAGCTAAGTGAAGAGCAGAGAAAATATGAGGAATTCAAGAGGGAATATGGGGGTTATGGAATTGAAGTTAAGGATGTTGAGCCTATATCTGTGTTGAAAAATAGATTAAATGATGTTCAAGCCCAAATGATGTCAATGGGACCTGTGAATATGAGAAGCATAGAAGAGTACGATGAGGAGAAAGAGAGGTACGAAAAATTGAAGGAAGAGTATAAGAATTTAGAGAAGGAGAAGAAAAATCTATTGAGCTTAGTTAGAGAATTGAATGGGAAGAAGAAGGATGGATTAATGAAGGTTTACAATGCCATAAATGAGAATTTCAAGAAGATTTACAAGGAGATAAGCAACGGCGGAGATGCAGAGATTCTCTTGGAAAATATGGAAGATCCATTCAAGGGAGGATTGATAATTAGGGTTAAGCCAGTGGGCAAGAAATTTGTGAGATTAGAATCACTAAGCGGTGGAGAGAAGAGTTTAACAGCATTGGCATTCATCTTTGCCATACAGCAATACGACCCATCTCCATTCTATGTACTTGATGAGGTTGATATGTTCTTAGATGGTGTGAACGCAGAGATGGTCGGTAGAATAATAAAGAGAAATTCTCGCACAGCACAATTCATAGTTATCTCGCTCAGAAAAGCAACTTTGAAATTTGCCGATTATGTAATAGGAGTAACACAACAGGGAGATGGCTTATCAAGGGTATTCTCTCAGAATATTCCGGGGGTGAGTGAGGGTGCAGCATGAAATAACTGAGCATCTTATGTACTATAAAGCTCTATTGGATGAGGATATTGATGTAGATTATTACATTCATATGGCTCAGAGTTTGGAGGATGGAATACATATAACTGCAAAAAACCCTGTAGATAAGGCAATTGCGATCGTATTTGAATTAGTCATGGACGAGAAGCTTGACCCTTGGAAAATAGACTTGGTGAAATTCACAAAGCTATATATGGAGAGAGTGAAGAAGGAAAAAGATATAGATTTCATAATTGCGGGCAAGATAATATACATGGCTTGGAATATACTTATGAGAAAGAGCGAGGATATTCTTGACGAAGTTGAGAGAGAAATTTACTATGTAGATTCTGAATTCTTTGATATAGATGTATCCCCGTTTGAGTCCTATGAAGAAGAAATCATAGATTTAGAGCCAGATATTGAGATAAGAGAGCCTGTTAGGAGAGAGGAAGAAAGACCTGTAAGCTTGATGGAACTGATCCAGGCAATAAATGAAGCTAGAAGAGAAGTCGAAATGAAAAAGAAGCAGAGAAAAATAAGAGAAAAATTCAAATTTAATCTAGATGAAAAAGTTCATAGGGAGGATTTGGAGGAAGAGATAAAAGAAGTATGGGCTCGTTTGAGTGAGGTAAATGGGGATGAAATTCCATTGTCCCTTCTATACGATGGAACTAGGGAAGATTTCATAAAGGTTTTCTTATCTCTCTTGTTCTTGGAGAGATTCAAAAAAGTTGAATTGCAGCAAGAAGTACCATATGGAGAGATAAACATAAGGATACTGGTGCCTCAGGAGCTTAGAAACATAGAATTTATGAATCCACCAGAAATAAGAATAGAATCTATTTAGATTTTTCAAATTCTTTCTCCATTTCTTCAAATACTTTTTCCAATTTTTTAGCAGCTCTCTTTATTGCTGCTTGTGGCTTACCGCTTTTCACTTTTATCTTTAAAGTTGGATTTTCAAGGTATGGATGGTCATAATGATAGATAGCTTGCTCAACCATGTCATCTTTATTTAACTCTTCCACAAGTGGAATGAGCAAGGTTCTATCCGCATTAATAACCTCTAAAACCATCTCATTTTTCTCCTTGGAAATGATCTTGAACTCCATCTCCTTCATAAACTGGGTTAAATTTCCCTATTATTTAATTATTCCGCTATGCATTCATAAGTTTAAAATACAAAAAAGGCAATATGGAAACGGTGTAAATATGGCAAAGGACCTTATTGATAGCGATGTGATGGATTACGATTACGACCGTGATGAATTGTTGAGGCAGATTAGGATATTGGAGGATGAGAAGAGGTATTTAGAATCAGAACTTAGGAGATTGCAAGGCGATATTGAACGCTTGCGTAAGGAGATAAACAGGATGAAATCTCCACCTTTACTTGTTGGCACAATTGAGGATGTAATAGATGATGATAGGATCGTTGTAAGGAGCACTGCGGGTCCAACATTTATAGTTAATGTCTCTTCCTATGTGCCAAAAGATAAGATAAAACCAGGGGCTAAGGTGGCTTTAAACAAGCAAACTTTTGCTATAGTGCATATGATTCCAGAATCATACGATCCAGCAATAACAGCGGCTGAGATAATAGAAAAGCCAAGGGTTACTTACGATGACATAGGGGGATTAAAAAAGCAGATTAGGGAGATAAGAGAAGCAGTTGAGCTTCCTCTTCTCAAGCCCGAATTGTATAAAAAAGTTGGAATTGAACCACCAAAGGGCGTTTTGCTTGCAGGTCCTCCAGGCACAGGTAAGACCTTGCTTGCTAAGGCCGTTGCTCATCATACCCATGCCACATTCATTCGCACCGTTGGAAGCGAGCTCGTTAGAAAATACATAGGGGAAGGGGCCAAGCTTGTAAGAGAGCTATTTGACTTGGCAAGGAAAAAAGCGCCGAGCATAGTTTTTATTGATGAGATAGATGCCATAGGTGCTCGCCGCCTTGATATGGCCACAAGTGGAGATAGAGAAGTGCAGCGCACCCTTATGCAGCTTCTTGCTGAGTTAGATGGTTTTGAGCCATTAGATAATGTGAAAATTATTGCAGCTACGAATCGCCCAGACATACTTGATGAGGCGCTGCTTAGGCCAGGAAGATTCGATAGGATAATTCAAGTACCTTACCCTGATTACAATGCTAGGATTGAAATTCTCAAGATCCATACGCGCAGAATGAATTTAAAGGATGTAGATCTTGAAAAGATTGCAAAGAAAACTGATGGATTTAGCGGTGCAGATTTAAAGGTTATATGTATGGAAGCTGGAATGTTTGCGATAAGGGACGAGAGAGATTATGTAACCCATGATGATTTTGAAAAGGCCATAAGGAAATTCCTGCATGCTGATGACCTCAGAAAGGAAATACCTGGAGAAATGTTTGCATAATGAGCTAGAAGGGTAAAATATGTCAGAAGTTGAAGTAAAACATCTTGGAGAGGGATATATGGATAGTGCTTCCCTTAAAAAAGTTGGGGTAATTTACGGGGATGTAGGTACTACGGAGTTCACCTGCCATGTTATAGGAAATTTAGAGCAGGGAGATTATGTGCAGGTCTATCACGAAAGATTTGGTTGGGTTTTGGGAAAGGTTGATGAGATAAAGAGAAAAACGAATTTGACTTTGGAGAAAGTTGTAAAATTGCAGGATGACGATTTTACTTTAAAGGAAATAGTGGCTGCAACGATTGTTGTTATAGGTTATAGGGATGAGCGCGGTCTTTTACAATTCCCTCGCACTCCTTTCAATGTTGGAAGCGTAGTTTACAAGGCGGAAGAGGAGTTTATAAAGAAAGTTATAGGCATAAAAGATATAAAAGAAAAGGGTGCTTATATAGGTCGCCTTTATCGTTATAGAAAAATTCCTATTTATCTAGACATAAATGTGATGGTTCAAAAGCATGTTAGCATTTTAGCAAAAACAGGAGCAGGGAAAAGTTATTTAACAGGAGTCCTTCTTGAAGAATTCTTAAAGCATAATGTAACTGCTGTTGTCATAGACCCTCATGGAGAATACATCTCTCTTACAACTCCAAGCAAAAAAACCAAACTGCATCAGGAATTTGGAGTTGTGCCGCGGGGTTATGAGGGCAAGATAAATGTTTTCACACCAGATGTGCAGCTAAATAATGGCAAACCTTTAAAATTCACACTATCATCAATAACTCCCAGGGAGCTTTTAAATTTAATGAATCTTGATGCAAGACAGTACCTTATACCCCTACGAAAAGCCATGGATTTGCTTAAAACATCTCGTCAATATTATACCGTAAGAGATGTTATGAGAATTTTAGAGAGTGAAGAAAACAATGCTTTACAGCCACTCATTTCTCAGCTTGAGTATCTTGATGAGATGGGAATATTTGATAAGAGAGGTACGAAAATTAACGAAATTGTACAGCGTGGAAAGCTATCGATAATAAATCTCAGAGGGGTGCCTCCAGATATACAAGAGCTTGTGGTGCAGCGTCTCTCAATGGCTTTATTTGAGCTTAGAAAGAGAAACAAGATTCCTCCATTAATGCTCGTGGTGGAGGAGGCACATAACTATGCACCACAGCAGGGGACATCCTCATCAACAAAGATTCTCCGTACAATAGCATCAGAAGGAAGAAAATTTGGGCTTGGATTGTGTATAATATCTCAGAGGCCTGCGAAGGTTGATAAAAATATACTTTCTCAGTGCAACACCCAGATAATATTGCGGGTTACGAATCCAAATGATTTGAGAGCCATAGGTAATTCGGTAGAGGGACTTACGAAAGGCTCTTTAGAAGAGATTCAGAGATTACCTGTAGGTGTAGCCCTTGTTACGGGGGGAAATATTCCTATGCCTCTTTTTGTAGAAATAAGGCCTAGGGAAACGAAGCATGGGGGAGAGAGCGTAAAGGTTGTTTGATAAGATTTTTAAATTTCCTAAATATACCTTCTCTATGAATAATGTGGTAAGCGATGATATATTGGACCATTATTTTGAGGTAACGGAGAGAGCATATAATATTGTAAAAATCTCAGTGCCTCAAAGCTCGCATCTTTACCCAATAGCCAAGGATTTTTTGAATATGGCTAAAGCATATATAGAGGATGCAAAGTACTTTCGTAGCAAGGGTGACTATATTAGAGCTTTTGGTTCAATCTATTATGCCCATGGATGGTTAGATGCTGGAGCAAGATTGGGTATATTTGATGTTGAGGATAATCACGAGCTATTCACCCTCGCAAAATAGTTATACCTTTGCAACAGCCAAAAACAAGTTCTTTCTTTTTTCAATAACCACACCTTTTTGGAGCAATTCTCTTAGAATTTTTTCACCATTTTCAATATCTCTCTCTCTTAATTTTTTCTCAAAGTAGAAGAAGTCCCAACCTTCTGGCTTCAAAATATTTAATTCCCAAAGTACTCTGTTTATTATTTTTTCAAATCTCTTTCCCTCATCCAAGGACGATATCTCCCTACGTAATTTATCTTGAAGCACGTCTTCAATTCTCTCAAGGAGTGTGCCATATAAATCCATTATCTTTTCCTCAGCATTCTGCATTCCTAATCTCTCCCAAGAATCAATCAATCTTACTGTGTGCTCTCCAAATCCATTCACATCGGCAATATCCATAACAATTCCAACCCTCATTGCCTCTGCTAACAGAGGAAACTCTTTCTCTATTTTCCTAATTAATTTTTCTTTTGCCCTTTCCATCCTATTTGCATTAATCTCAGGATTCTCAAGATGCTTTTTTAGAACAAAAGATGCTATATCCACAGCATATTCTTTTAAATCTTCAATATTAAATTTCATCTCTTCTGCGTAAGGTATGAATGGGAGCTCAGCAGAGCCGATTAAATTTTCAATTTTTATTGTTGATTCTGTTATGGCACTTTTTTCCCACTCTCTTCCTCTCCTTGTTGGATAAAATTTTAACGCGTTATTTTGATTTAAATGAGCATACTTGATTTTCAAAGGATGTGAAACTCTAATCTCTATGGGCTCTTCATACATTACTTCAACCTTTGTAGAATTTTTGCTTAAGAGCGAGGGCATTAAACTCATTAAAATCTTTACACCTTTGAAATTGGAAGTGTAGTATTTTGAAAGGGAATTTAATAAGGTAACTGTGCATCCTCCAATCCTATTAACATATATTCCAGATGATAGGAAAAATGAGAGCATTACATCCCTAGAGGTTTCAGGAAATGAAGAATCAAATAAATTGTAAATTTTTCTTCCATCTAACCCGGATTTTTCTATAAGGAGATAATCTTCCATTCTCATACTCTCAAAATTTTCCAAGAGCAAGAACCTTCCCCTCATATCTGAAAATTGGGATAAATCATATATTTTTCCCTCCACAATCCCGCAGCAACCTTGTAAATTTACCCATTTAGGAACTATTATTGGCATAATTGGAAAACTCTTCTCTGGAAATGGGGTTATGCCTCTAACTTCAAAATCTCCAATTATAGGTGCAATTTTTGCCCATAGAGCCTCCCTTATTATTATATCATTTTGAAGTTTAACGATAAATCCTTTAAAATCTGTAAAATCCCCTATCCTCAACGTGTTTTTTAAAAATTTCAATTTCAATTTTTCGGGTAATTTTTGAGGATAAAAATAATCCTCCATCATCTGTAAACACTGTACTTATAAAGCAAGTCTATAAGCTTCTTTGCAAGAGTTTCATCAATTATACCCTCCTCTTTTTTCTTTAGAATGTAATCCCTTGCCTCTCTGATCCCATAATTTGATGCCTTGGCGTATATTGTGCCCTTTAAAGAACCCTGGATTCCCTCTGGCAGGTCTTTTAAAAGTTGACCTAGCATGTACCTGAACTCATAATCTTTCCTCATATTTAATTTCCTTATCTTTTTCACATCTCTTGCATGCTCTACCCAATAATATAAATTGTGGTCAAAAATCTTCCAAGTCAGATTGAAATCTTATTTTTTCTCCCTTTATTTGCACGGGATATTTGCCTGTTAAGCATCCTAAGCAAAGCTCCTCATAGGGCAATCCTATTGCCTTTACTAATCCATCTATACTTATATAACCAAGGGAATCTGCTCCTATGAGCTCTCTTATTTCTTCAATACTCCTTCCTGCAGCTATAAATTGGTCCCTTGTTTTCATATCAATTCCAAGATAGCAAGGGGCTATAATTGGAGGTGAGCCAACGCGCACATGCACTTCTTTTGCACCGGCATCTTTTAGCATTTTTACTATTTTCCTCATCGTGTTACCTCTAACGATGCTATCATCCACAAGCACAATTTTTTTATCTTTTACAACTGATTTGACAGGACTTAGTTTCATATTTATCTCCATAACCCTTGTCTCTTGCGATGGCAAGATGAATGTACGCTCAACATACCTATTTTTCATCAATCCTTCAGCATAGGGTATTCCACTTTTTTCAGAGTAACCTATGGCATGAGCTCTCCCTGAATCTGGAACTGGAACCACAAAATCAGCGTGGGCAGGATGCTCTCCTGCGAGTATTCTTCCAATTTCTCTGCGCACATCGTAAACGCATCTCCCATCAATTATGCTATCCGCTCTTGCAAAGTACACATACTCAAACATGCAATGCGCTTTGTGTTTCTTCTTAAAAATATGATGAGTTATAAATCCTTTAGGTGTGATTTCTACAATCTCTCCCGGCTCAACATCCCTTATGAATTTTCCTCCAATGGAATGAAAAGCAGTGCTCTCAGAAGCCAATCCATATCCACCCTCTACTTTTCCCAAAGCTAAGGGCCTGATTCCAAGAGGGTCTCTTATTGCAAACAAACGATCATCTATGAGAATTGCAAGGGAGAATGAGCCTCTTAATTTCCTGACTATATTTTTTAGAGATTCCACTATGTCATGCTTACTTAACTCATATGCCAATACTCTTGCTATAATTTCGCTGTCTGCTTTACTTATAAAGGCTGCACCTATATCATTAAGAAAATTTTTTAGCTCTTCCACATTAACTATTTCTCCATTATGTGCCACCGCAATCTTATGCTCTTTTGTGTATATTCTTATTGGTTGTGCATTCTCAGCGGATGAGCCACCCGTAGTTGAGTATCTAACATGTCCAATTCCCACATTTCCATTCAAAGATTCTAAAATTGCAGAGTTAAAAACTTCATTAACTAGTCCCATCCCTTTATAGAGAAGAATATCCTCATTATAGTAAGTGGCAATACCCGCACTTTCTTGACCGCGATGTTGTAAAGCCCTTAAAGAGAAATATAAAAGATGAGAAACATTATAAATGGAAGAAAATCCAGCTATCCCGCAATACTCATTTCTTTTTCTTTGCCCAGGAGTATGAGCGCATTCTTGGGGCGGGATAACCACAGTGAGAGCACCTCTTTGTATGAATATTATACGTCTTATGACCGCATCTTCTACAAACTATATGAGTCGGCTTTCTGTTTCTTTTACCCATTGAAGCTGTACCTTTAGTCATCTTAAATCACCTCATGGTGGGGATATGTAAATTACATTATCTCCTCTAACTATCACAACATTATGCACGCCTTTTGATTCACCATTTATTATTTCCTCTACATTTTTAAGCACGAGATTCAAATGTTGATCGTAGCCATCTAGGACTCCTCTGTACTCCTTGTTTCCCTTCATAGCTACCAATACCGGTTTGTTCAAGCTCTCGTGGAGAACATGTAGAGGCTTTAGCTGTTCCACCATATTTACCACTAAGCCCTTTATTTACTTCCCCTATTTAAATTTTGGCTTGGCAACATCGCCAAATTTATATATCCCCTTATTATTTCCGATTTTAAGCAGGCGTAGTGTAGTCTGGCAGCACAAGGGCCTTCCAAGCCCTTAGCCCGGGTTCAAATCCCGGCGCCTGCATTGAACCCTTTTCTTAGAAAGAAAAGTGTTTTATCCCAAAAGATTTTAAAGGAAGAGTGGGAAGAGAAACCGTAAATTTAGAGTTAAATATATGAGCAACAAGTATCATGCCCTTTTTAGGTGATGTTCATGGACCCAAAGAATTACAAAGCAATGAGTATAGAAGATACACTTAAAGATCTCAACACATCTATAGAAACTGGGCTAAGTGAGGAAGAGGCTAAGAAAAGAGTAGAAAAATATGGATTGAATGAAATACCCGAAAAGAAAAAAAGCCCTGTTCTAAAATTTTTATCGTATTTCTGGGGTCCAATACCATGGATGATTGAAATTGCAGCAGTATTATCCATCATAGTTCATCATTGGGAAGATTTCTGGATTATTTTCTCTCTTTTAATTTTAAATGCAGTGGTTGGGTTTTGGGAAGAGAAGAAAGCAGAGGATGTAATTTCCTTCCTTCAAAATAAAATGGCTGTTCGTGCCCGGGTTCTTCGTGATGGGAAATGGAAGGTAATTCCTGGAAAATTTGTAGTTCCTGGAGATATTGTAAGAATAAGAATGGGTGATATTGTTCCTGCGGATATAAAACTCATAGATGGTGATTTTTTAAGTGTGGATCAATCTGCTCTAACAGGTGAGTCTTTACCAGTGACAAAAAAATTGGGAGAAATCTTATTTTCTGGTTCTATCGTTAAGAAGGGTGAGATGACGGGAGTTGTTATAGCCACAGGTCTACATACTTATTTTGGAAAAACAGTAAAGCTTGTGGAAGAGGCAAAAACCGTTAGCACTTATCAGAAAATGATTCTTAAAGTTGGAAATTATCTTATTATTCTAGCACTTATCCTTGTGGCTGCAGTATTTTTCGTTGCCATTTATAGACAGGAGAGCATTATTGAAACTCTCAGGTTTAGTTTGGTTTTAACAGTTGCTGCTATTCCAGCTGCCCTTCCCGCTGTGTTATCTGTTACCATGGCTGTTGGTGCGTACAATCTAGCAAAGAAACAGGCTATTGTGAGAAAATTGACTGCGATAGATGAACTTGCAGGTGTGGATATCCTGTGCTCAGATAAAACCGGGACTTTGACTCAAAACAAACTCACACCAGGAACACCTATAGGATTTGGAAATTTTGAAAGGGAAGATGTAATATTTTATGGAGCTCTTGCTTCTAGAGAAGAAGATAATGACCCTATAGATATGGCAATACTCAACTCCCTAGATAAATATGGGTTAAAGGATAAAATAAAAAAATTTAGACAAAAAAATTTCGTGCCATTTGACCCTGTGAGAAAGAGAACTGAGGCAGAGATTGAAGGAGAGAAAAATTTTAGGGTATCAAAGGGGGCTCCACAAGTTATTCTGGATCTATGTGAGATAAGTAAGGAAGAGAGAGAAAAGGCAGAGAAAATTGTTGAGGGTTATGCAAAGCATGGGTATCGTGCGTTGGGAGTTGCTATAAAAGAGGATGATGTATGGAAATTTGTTGGATTAATTCCTTTGTTTGATCCGCCCCGTCCAGATGCACCTCGTGCTGTAAAGGCAATAAAAATGATGGGTGTGAAAATAAAAATGGTTACTGGTGATCATGCATCTATTGCTAAGCACATAGGAGAGATGCTTGGCATAGGTAAAAAAGTTGTTTCTATGGGAGAACTTGAGGAGAGGAGAAAAAGTGGTAGAGATATTGCTTCAATTGTTGAAGAATCCGATATATTTGCGGAGGTATTTCCAGAGCACAAATATGAAATTGTTGAATCTTTACAGAAAAAGGGACATCTTGTGGCAATGACAGGAGATGGAGTGAATGATGCTCCTGCTTTGAAAAAGGCAGATTGTGGAATTGCTGTTAGTGGTGCAACAGATGCCGCTCGGGCTGCCGCCTCTGTGGCTCTATTGGAGCCTGGATTAACTGTAATTGCAGATGCTATAAAAGAAGCAAGAAAAATATTTGCAAGAATGGAAAGTTATGTGGTATACAGAATAACAGAAACAATAAGGGTACTTTTCTTTATAGCTCTTTCAATAATGGTTTTTAATTTTTATCCTATTAATGCTTTGATGATTGTTCTAATTGCACTTCTTAATGATGTGCCTATTTTAGCAATTGCCTACGATAATGTGAATATACACAAGAAGCCCGTGAAATGGAATATGCATAAGGTCCTTATGCTCTCGAGTCTCTTAGGTATTGCTGGGGTAATAAGCTCATTTCTATTGCTATACATAGCTAGTGATATACTTCATCTAAGCACTGCAGAGATTCAAACATTTATATTCTTAAAGTTAGTAGTTGCAGGGCATTTGACCATATTCGTTACTAGAAGTGAAAGATTTTTGTGGAGCAAGCCTTATCCCAGTGGAGCTCTTTTCTGGTCTGCAGTAGTTACAAAGGTTATAGCAACGCTGATAGCTGCTTATGGAATCCTTATATCCCCAATCAACTGGTGGTTAATAGCTTTGATATGGGGTTATGCAATGATTTGGATGTTTGTACTTGATCAAGTGAAGGCGTGGAGTTTGAAATATATGAAATCTATATACTAAGCTAAATAACTCAATCCTACTATCTTTTTATTTTAGAATGGTTGCATATACAAAAACTCGTTAATTTTTCCTAATAATGGGGCTTAGTGGGGCCGCCGAGATTTGAACTCGGGTCGCCACCGCCCCAGGGTGGTAGGATGCCAAGCTACCCTACGGCCCCATAGCTTTCGGCATCCTCAGTCAAAAGCCATTGTATCCTCTATGAGGTCTACATGACTCAAAATCATCCTGCGGCAGCAATAGCGCTTTACACCTATTTCATCGAATATTTTCTGTATCTCCTCTGGTGTGGGATCTCTATTTTCTGTTTCCCTTATCAAGTTTACCTTGTTCACGAAGGCTATGTAGTCAGAAGCGATTACACGACCGCAGGAGAAGCACCTCACAGGAATCATCAATTTGATCACCTGTAGGACTTCTGCCTCCTCTTCCTTGCACCGCGGCCCAGAGGCAGCTTGGGCAACTTGCGGCGCACATCATTCACCAACAAGGTTCTATCATAACTCTTGTATATTTTTTCAATTTCGGGATCGTTGAAATATTTCATCAAAGCTCTTGCAACAGCAGTGCGGGATGCTTCAGCTTGACCCATTACTCCTCCGCCTTTTACTTTAACATCCACATCTATCTTATTTGCTTTCTCTCCAATGAGTGCAAGAGGCTCCATAACAGTTAGTCTGGCTAATTCAGGTTGGTATATTTCCAAAGGTACATGATTAACACGAATTCTTCCTTTTCCATCCTTAACAACCGCCCGTGCAATAGCGGTCTTTCTCTTACCACTTGCAATAGCAACCTTCATCATATCACCTCAACTTTGCTCCAAGCTGTATTGACAAATCCTTTAGAGTAATAAAACCTTCAAGTTTATTATTCTTTGCATTATCTATGACTTCAAAATTTTTACCCTGATACTCTTTAGGTATTCCCATATAAACCTTCAATCTATTATAAGCCTCTTTGCCTTGGGATTTCTTCATTGGAAGCATGCCTCTTATTGTTCTGCGTATTATTCTATCGGGCATTGTGGGATAGTATGGACCTTTACGCACGCTCCCTATGTTTCTCCTTTTCTCATATTTTTCAGTTATGGAGTATTTGTTTCCCACTATAACTGCTTTCTCGGCATTAACAATTGTTATCTCTTCTCCATTGAGCAGACGCTTTGCTACTATACTTGCTAGCCTTCCAAGAACTGCATTATCAGCATCAATTATAGCCATGTTATCACCCCATTATCCTCACGTTGGAGCCTTCAGGATTCTTTTTCATAAGCTCCTTTATTGTCATAGTCTTTCCACCAGCACTCTCAATTTTTTCCTTAGCACTCGTAGAGAATTTCCAAGCAGCAACTGTGACTTTTTTTGTTAAAACCCCAGAGCCAAGAACCTTACCTGGCACGAGAATTACATCCCCATCATTCGCATACCTTTCTATTCTACTTACATTTACCTCTGGCCAGACACGCAAAGGTCTCTCAAGACGCTCTGCAATGTCTCGCCAGATAGGCGCATTTTTCTTTTTCGCTTGTATCCTAAGCTCCGTGAGGAGCTTTATTAGTTCAGGATTATTTTTCGCCATATCTGACTCCTCCGACATTGCAATTTAAGTCGCCATGCCCATACCCTTTATAAATTTTTCCTACAACTTCAAATTAAGTTCAAATAAGAGAGTTGAAAGAAGAGCATTTATTTTTCTAATTTTCCATGTTTTTATACAATTGTGTTCCGAAAAGTTTTTATAAACTCAAATCTTACAACTCTGAGAGGGGAAATCGATGAATAACAAAGGATTGATAATAGGAGTGGTAATTGTTGTAATTGCCATTCTGATAGGAGCGGGAGCATGGTATGCTCTACAGCAAAACCCGAACAATGGAGGAGGTGGTGGAGAGAAAGTATCCATCACCATTTATACAGGAGGAACAAGCGGAGTTTATTTCCCACTGGGATCTAAATATGCGGAATTGTTGAACAAATATTCGAATGATATAGATGCCAAGGCAGTTACAAGTGGAGCAAGCGTATCCAATGCAAAGGCGATTGGAGATGGAAATGCACAGGCAGCATTGATACAGAATGATGTAGCTTACTATGCATACAAAGGCATGTACATGTTTGAGGGAAACAAAGTTGACAATATAAGAG